>CAVHDN010000115.1:0-6877 GCA_963634315.1 Flexilinea sp.
CTGTTAAAGAGGTCTCTCCAATAGTTGCCATTCTTGCTCAAGGCGAAACAAGTCTTTTCTTCGGTAGTGTGCATATGGGCAAACAAATATCCATATTTGTCTGCGTCTTCTTCCTCATAAGCCTTGCATGTTTCGGTCTGGTCTGAAGCTATGTTGCTTGCTTTTATGCGATAGATGTTCAGAGAGTATGCGGGAATGGTGATGCTCTTAAGTTGGTCGGCTGCAACAGTCTCTTCAGTAGGCTTCACATTGTTAGGAGCGTCCATCGTGTTCTCGTCGGTTCCATTGGGAGACGACAAGCGAATCAACCGTGCGTCACCAAGGGTCATGCCTTTGACTTTCAAGTTAAGTGTTTGGGCTGATGCATTGGGATTGGCCACCTTCAATATCAGTTCACCCGATTGTTCGTCTATTTGTACGCTCTGATAGATTGCGCGTTCTATTGGAAGTGTGAACTGGTGAACCTGCGTGCCATCGAGCGAACATGTCACTTGCGAACCGTCAACCTTTATCTCTATGTCGTACCAACGGTTAAGCTCTATCGAACCATTGGTCACGGCCACAGTGGTCTTTCCTCCGCTCACGCAGTTCTCCACGCCATGTTGTGCATTGCTCCATCCACCAAGGTTCCACCATGCATAGTCATCGGTGCCCAAGCGGTTGAACATTATGAGGAAACCTTCATTGCCACCTGTCTTCTTCGCACGTACCTTATATATATATTGGTCGGTCATAAGTGGCTTTGTTATATAAGCCGTGCAGTTCTCATCGCTGGCCGTCTGCGACAGTTCGCCATCGGTTATCGTCCAGCTTCCCTGACCAAGGGTCCAGTTGTCCATGCCATCTGAGAAATCGTCCTTGACAATGACATTGCCTTGGAAGTCTGTCACCTCAACATCGTCATAAACAACCTGTGTGCTCCATGTGCCAAGGCCCACTTGCACATCTGTCGATGACTTGACCTTATTGCCGCTTTCTGTCCACAACAGATTTTGCTTTCCCAAATTCTGGTTCATCATCTGCTGTACATAATAAGACGGAGTGACAAAGTTGTTGGAGGAGTTGAAATGAATCATGTCGTACGGCCACAACGGATTTTCTTCGTGTGTAAAGATGGGAGCGAAAGAAGCCATCACACACACATCACTGTTGCGCTCCATACCCATCATATAAACAGCTTCACCCAAAGCGCTGTTCATATTGCCATATTTCCCATATGCTCCTGAAGAGTTGGCGGCATACTCTCCATTGTATATCTTTATGCCTCTTGGATAGACATCATACTTGTTGTAGTTGGAGCGCATCCAACTGTGGCTTCTGTAATAGTGCTCATCGACTATCTCCACTGGATACTCATTGCGCCAAGTGGGGTTATCCGTACCCCAAGCCTCCACATTGCCTATTGTCACCACTTCGGGATATTTCTCCTTAATGGCTTTGTAGAACATATAGTATCGCTCTGCGTAATTTTGGCTTTGTGCATTTGCATCGGCCTGATAGTTCTCATTGCCTATCTCGATGAACTTCAAATTGTAAGGTTCGGCGTGTCCATTGGCTATACGCTTGGCACCCCACGTTGTCGAAGCATCGCCATTAGCGTATTCGATAGCATCAAGAGCATCTTGCACCAGAGTCTCAGTTTCCTCAAGGGTGAATGTAAAACCATGTCCCAAGCCTATGTTCACCACAAAAAGCGGTGCGGCTCCCAAGTCCTCACACATTTGCAAGTATTCGTCAAAGCCCAAGCCATCGCTCGACCAGTAGCCCCAGTTGCGATTGAAGTGACCAGGGCGTTGCTCTATCGGCCCTATGGTCTTTTTCCATTGGTAAGTGTCATCGTAAGAACCTGAACCTTCCACATAGCATCCGCCGGGGAAGCGCAGGAACGACGGCTTCGTGTCGGCAAGAAGCTGCGCCAAGTCGGGGCGCAACCCGTTCTTTCTGTTTTTCCAAGTATAAGGAAACAGCGACACCACATCCACATAAAGATGGCCACTGATGCCCGTAAGCAGCAATAGCTGTCCTTTCTTGTCACTGCCGGTCGCCTTAATGGTGGCAGTCATTTTGTTCCATGCGTTTGGTGTGATTGTTCCCTTCGCTTTGGCCTCGCCAAGAACTGTTTTTCCATCATTGCTCAATAGCCTTACCAACACATTATTTTTATACGAAGTGTTGCCTTTGGCATAAAACGAGAGATTGTAGGTTGAATCCTTCACAATGTTCATGCCCCAAAAGCCTCCATTGGCCACGCCTTTCATGTTTGAAGCTGTTGCTCCATCGGCATTAATGTCAAGAGCGTTCTTTTGGGCATCATTCAACAGTTGTCCGTCAATCAAAGACAACTCGGCATCACCATAAGCAGTCCATCCTTCAAGTCCTTCTGCAAAATTGCGGTTTCTCACAAGTTCGGCATAGAGTCCGCCTTCGCCCGCATGGTTTATCTCCTCAAAGAAGAGTCCATATTGATGGTCACCAATCAATGGGCCACGCTGCGTAGCGTCGATGGTCATAGTGACTTGGGCCTTTGCGGCCATTGCCAACACGAAGAGGCAAGACAAGCAGAATATATGCTTTATGGTTTTCATATGCTTTATGGTTTTATAAGTCTGTAATGTTTAGCAATAATAAGCAAGGAAACAGAGATGGGGTCGGAAGCCCCATCCCTGATTCCTTTAAGTCAATGATTTATTGAAACAAATCGTTTTGCATCAATCTCATCTAAATCATGTGTGGTTACTTCACCATGACTTTGTTCACAACTACTCGGCCGTCAACCAAAGTGGTCTTCATGATGTTGATGCCCTTCACGAGGGTAGCGTTGCGAGCACCGTTCACATTGAAGTATTCAACCTTGGCCACCTTAGTAGCGTTGTCACCAACAGTCTCTATGCCCGAAGGATCGCCGCTTGGCTGCTTTTCGCTGTTCTCGCCGAAGTAGGTCAGCTTGAAGTTGTCAATGATGAGCCAGTCTGTACTAATCTTAGTGTCCTTGCTGAGACCTATGCGCAGTGTGTTGCCAGTAACCTTTACGGTAACAGTATTGAGATATTTGCCCATCTCAAAGTATGCATTGGCAGAAACCATGTCGTCAGGAACATACATTGTCGTGCCATTGAGAGTTACTGTTGTCTCAGAGCCTGCGCCGATAGACTCAGCCATAGCTTCTGCAGAAATAGGCATGATGCCTACGCCGTTCTTCACGTTGTCGGCAGAAGTTGCGTAAAGGATGGCATAGCTCAATGTGTCAGGGTTGGCCTCGAAGCACTTAGCGTCGTTGGCAGAGCTACCCATGCGGCAGAATGCGCTGGCAGAAACTTGGTAGGTACCGTTAGGCAGACCTACGATGTCCTGATACATGTCCACATTGGTCTTGTTGTAGTACTCATAAAGCAGTGCGGCCTTCTGAGTGGCGTCGTTACCGAAGCTACCAGTAGCTCCAGTCCATCCAGCTGTAGAGTTAGAACCGTTCTCGTCCTCGAAGCTTGGAGTGGCTATGAGTGCGGTGAAGTCGAGCGGAGCGTCGTCAGTGGCGGTTCCTGTAGGTATCTTGAGGGTTATCAACATTTCGTTGATCTTCGTCTTATAGGTCTCGATTGCCTCATCCTCAATTTCGGTCTCGTTAAGACCTTCCATAACCTCGCTGTAGAGGGCGATGGCCTTAGCCTTGTCTGCCTCAGAAGCGGGACAGTCGCTAGAGAGTGCCAGGTTGTTCATGCTTTCGGCAAGCGTGGTCAACTCTTCACATGCCTTAACAGAGGCTGTGGCAGACTCAAGCACTTCATAGAGACTTGAGAGAGCGTCAAACATTGCCTTACCATCAGTGCCTTCCTTTGCAGTGTTGCCTGCAGAGATGGCATTCTTCAGGTTGTTGAATGTGGTCTTGCCCATTGGCGACACAGGAGCATCATTCTTGATGAATGCCTCTGCATTGGCAAGAGACTTCTCCAACTCCGGCTTGATGATGTCGGCCTTGTAGCCCTGATAGATCATCTTGAAGTTGTCCCAGCATATCCACTGGTTGGCGTTGTCCAACTCACCCTTGATACCGATGCGGAGCACGTCGCCAGCCTTGGCCACAAGACCGAAGGCAGTGCTTGTGTACATTCCGTTAGAGAATGCTATGCCGGCATTGGTCATGTCGTTGACAAACCAAACAGAGTCTTGCAGCACTTCGTCTATTTCTGCCTCAAACGGAGCAGGACCGACAAGGCTTTTTGTCTGGAAGAGTTCACCCTTCTTTGTGCGCTCATCGTAGATGTTGTTCAAAGGACTTGTGTTGTTGTTCACATACACACAGATGGATGTGGACTTATCCCACTTCAAGCCATTGCTAAAGTATATAGGCCAAGCCACAGAGTTGTCACCCGGACGATAGAAGCCTTGCAGCGAAACAGAGTAAACACCTACAGGAGCGTCCTTCACCTCTTGGTAAACATCAAATGCAGTGTTGAATTTCTCAGCGCACTTGTTGTTTGAAGGACCGTTTACGGTAGGACTGCCGTTCCAACCCTTCTGGCCGTCTTCATAGCGTGCGTTCACAAGGAACTTGTCTGTAACATCAGAACCCATCTTGATGCTGTTCTTTATACAGTTGTCATTGGCAGCAACCAATTCCTGGGTCTTGGCCACCACTTCTTCTGTGGTCAGCGTCAGGTTCGCCAAGTCGTCAGAGGCGGCCCACTGCAAATCACCAAGCATACTTTTCAGATCGCCGTCTGCGATGTCATCGTCATTGATTGTCGATTCAGAAGCAGTCACAGCCTCCTGGTATGCTTGCCAAGCGGCTATGTTAGCCTGCAGAGCAGCGGAAGCATCGTTCAGAGCCTTGATGTTGGCCATCACTTCTGCCTTGCTGCTTGGTGCAGACAAACCATTCTTCACAGCGTTGTAGGCATCAACAGCACCAACGGTCACCTTAGTGCCTTCGGCAATGGTAGATGCATCGAAAGCATCGGCCACAACCAGATCCTGCCACTTCTGGAAAGCAGCTGCAGAGTTGCCATAGTAGGTCAACTTCCAGTTGTCGAAGAGAGTCCAGTCGGTATCTATTTTTGAGGTCTTCAACAAACCGATGTTGAACTCATTGTTGTCAACTCCAAAGAACACGGTGTTCTTGTTGTAACGGCCATCCTCGAAATAAGCCGAAGCGGCTTGCATATTGTTGGGAACAAAGGCAACACCATCGCCGGAGCTGCTCTCTCCCTTCTCATTGAGTTCAGTGCCTACACCAATTTTGCTGTCGCGTGCGTCAGCAAAGATATTGACGATATTTGTTGTCAGTGTATCCTCACCTGCCACAGCATAAAGCTTGGCCAACTCATTGGCTCGGTTGTTGTTGTAGTTCTCGTAAGACGTAACACATGAACCGGCACGATAGAAAGCCTGAAGGTTAAGTGCATACACACCATTAGGTGCACCGCTTATCTTCTGATAAGCATTATACGCTTTATCATAGAACTCTGCAGCGCCATAACCAAATGCAGGAGTGGTGCCAGACCATCCGTCATTGTCTGCATCTGCATAGTCAGGGTTGACAATGAGCGCTGTCTTGTCAATAGGATTGTTGACATCAACGCTACTTTCGTCGGCCTTTGTGATGGCATCCTTCACCTCTGCTATGGCGGCATTCAGCTCTTCTGTCGTGGCGGCTTCATTCTCATAAACAGCCGTCCACTTAGCCACGTCAACGCCTTTGGCTTTGGCTTCTGCCATCTGTTCATACAGGCTCTGTGCCACATTATAAACAGCAACGGCCTCGGCATTGACAGCATAAGCTGCGGGAGAAACAAAATACCAATCTACGGCATTGGTTGCAACTGCCGGATCGAGGAAAGCCCAAATACGGGTGTTAGTTCCTCCGTCCAAAGCCAAATCGACACCAACGTAAGAAGGCAGAGTGGCAATGCGCTCTGCAACATAGTTGGTGTTCAACTCGCTCGCCTCAAAGCGCACGATGTCGTTGTCAAGCAGCTTGATGTTCCACAAAGTGTCAACCTGATTTTTGAAGTCGGTGTAAACGCCACCGCTCAACCATGTGGAGTCATTGGACGAAGAAGTTTCAAACCAAGCCTTCAACCATTTGCCTGCAAAACTTCCATTCTGTACGGAGTCGGTAATGATGACTGTCTTGCCATCCCACTCAGCACCTTCGTTAATGAACTTGGAGATTTTCACCTTCCAACCATCGTCGGTAGCTGAGCCGCGAGTGGTCCAGTCGTTGGCACCACAATAAAATGCTTTCGCACCCACGTTGTAAAGATAAAAGGCTTCTCCATACTGGAATGTGGTCTTGTCGGGCACCGGCTTTTGCCTTATGCCATTGACCACCGTTGCGTTAACGCTACCACAAGTAAGCAGTAACGCACCTGAAACGAGTAGTTTTGAAATTCCCATAAGTTAAGTTATTAAATTAAAGTTAGTAGAGATTTTCTCTATGTATCGGTCTATGACATTACCACTTGGAATAATCGCGGATGCATTGCCGCTACGTACCCAGAAGTGGATGTTAGTTAGTTCTTGCTTTATATGTAATCAACAACGTTTCAGTTAGAGTCGCGCTGCTGTGAGTAATATTAAAATGTACGCGAACATTATATATATAGAGGAGCTGATGAGCAAATAGGTCTTAGTTGAATAGTTAGCTTTTACATTTGCTACAAGCCTTTTCTTTTTGTCTCTTTATGTTGCGCAATGCAAATATACACAATAAAACTTTGTTCACACAAGAAAACATTACTAAATAGTGTTAAGAGACACTCATTCTTTATATCTTGACCATTATTAGGCAATATTAGCATCAAGACAGTATCAGACAGAGCCACGTCGGCCTTCCAATACGCGAAACGCCCCGAGGGCATGTAGTCCTCGGGGCGCGCTT
>CAVHDN010000116.1:0-6867 GCA_963634315.1 Flexilinea sp.
AGTCACACCTTATGTCTTTTGTCCCATATTTTCACAATACAACCTGCGGAACTTGAACTTTATTTCCATGTTTCTTAAAGGGTTAAGGAGCCATATAGGCATTAAAGCCTCTGAACGCAACTATAGTTTTACGGATATTGTTTGTATCTTTGCAACCGTCGCCCCACATGGACTGTCGGCACAGCACAATTCACATCGCCCGCAACCGAAGCCATGACGCGACAGAATACTAACCCACCAAAACTGAACAATCAAATAAAACAAAAAAAAACATGAAGAGAGAGACCATGTTCATGCTTGCCATAGCCGCGACCACAATGGCGGCGCAAGCACACAAGACATCATCACCCACCGCAGACCAGACCATACAGTTGGCCGGACAGTGGAGCGTGGTGCTCGGCGACAGCAAGGAAGTGAAGACAGCCACACTTCCCGGAACGATAGACACCAACAAACTGGGCTTCGCTCCCACCGACACCACCGAGACCACCCATCTCACACGGCTCTACGCCTATAAGGGCAAGGCCACCTACTCGCGTTCGATTGACATACCGAAGGCGTGGAAGAAGAAAGCGCTCACGCTGCTGCTCGAACGCACCAAGCCCACATGGGTGTATCTCGACGGCAAACTCATGGACTCGTGCAACAACATCTCCACGCCACACCGCTACAACCTGCCTGCCCTCAAACCGGGCAAGCACCAGTTAACGATTGTAGTAGATAACTCGCGCGGTGTGCCGCAGCAACTTTATGCCTCGAGCCATGCCTACACCGAGGACACACAGACCAACTGGAACGGCATTTTGGGACGAATGGAGATTTCCATTCAAGGACTGAAGCGCGACAAAGCGACAAGCAACAACACGTGGGACACATCCACGTTCCGCATTGAACGCTCGGCCACCGGCAACCATGCCTACTTCTCGCTCAATGGTCACAAGCTGTTTCTGCGTGGCAAGCACGACGCCGCAGTATGGCCGCTCACGGGCTATGCTCCGACCGACGTGCAGTCGTGGCTCGACTATTTCTACGCCTGCGACGCCTACGGCATCAACCATGTGCGCTTCCACTCGTGGTGCCCGCCCGAAGCGGCATTCATAGCAGCCGACAGTTTAAACATCTTCCTGCAACCCGAACTACCCTTCTGGGGAGTGTTCAACGACAAGGACTCCACACTCATGGCCTTTCTACACAAGGAGGGCGAGAACATTCTGCGAGAGTATGGTCACCACCCGTCGTTCCGCATGATGGCCTTAGGCAATGAGCTGAGCGGCAGCATAGACAAGATGCGGGAGTTTGTTGACGACTTCCGACGCATAGCTCCCGACAAGTACTACACCTTCGGCAGCAACTACTATCTGGGCTACAAGGGCATAAAGCCGGGCATGGACTACTTCACCACATGTCGCATAGGCGGAGAGAAGTGGGGAGAGTACAACACCCACACGCGAGGGTCGTTTGCCTTTGCCGATGTCTATGACGGGGGCATGCTCAACCATTTCTATCCCGGCACGTGCCTCAACTTCGACGAAGCGTGCGACAAAGCCGCTGTGCCCATCATCTCACACGAGACGGGACAGTTTCAGACCTATCCCGACTACAGAGAGATAGAGAAATACACGGGTGTGCTCTACCCTTACAACCTCAAGGTGTTCCGCCAACGGTTGGCCGACGCTGGCATGCTTGCACAGGCCAACGACTTCCATGAGGCTTCGGGACTGTGGAGCGTGCAACTGTACAAGGCTGACATAGAGATGGACCTCCGCACACGCAACATGGCAGGTTTCCAACTCCTCGACCTTCAGGACTATCCCGGACAAGGCAGTGCCTATGTGGGCATACTCGACGCTTTCATGGACAGCAAGCACCTCGCCACCGTGCGCGAATGGCGCCAATGGTGCTCACCAGTGGTGCCTCTGCTGGTGACCGACCGTTTCTGCTACGAGCAGGGCGACACGTTGCACGCTATGGTACAGGTGGCCAACTATGGGGCTACGTCACTCAAGGGTAAGACGCTTACTTGGAGCTTGGGCAATGAGAGTGGCACTATGACCTTGCCAGACGGCGAGGGACTGCTCGACATTGGTTCGTTTGCCCTACCCATACATGCCGACAAGGCTCAACAGCAGTTGCTCAGTCTGCAAATAGAGGGTACTTACAGTCATAACACATATAATATATGGCTCTACCCCAAGACACACACCAACACAAAAGGCATAGTGATGGCAAAGGAACTGACTGCCGACGTGACTCGCCAACTGGAACAGGGAGCGCGTGTGCTATGGACTCCCGACTCACTTCCGCACACAGTGGGAGCGCTCTTCACTACCGACTACTGGAACTACCGGATGTTCAAGACCATAAGTGAGAACAACAAGAGGCACGTGTCGCCTGGCACACTGGGCATTCTCACCAACCCCGAGCATCCGCTCTTTAACGGTTTCCCGACTGAGAAGCACACCAATTGGCAGTGGTTCGACATTGTGAAGAACGCACATCCGCTGATACTCGACAACTTCCCCGCCAGCTATCTGCCCACGGTGCAGGTGATTGACAACATTGAGCGCAACCACAAATTAGGCATCATAATGGAATGGCAGGTAGGCAAGGGCAAACTGTTGCTCTGCATGGCCGACCTCAACAAGATTATTGCCGCTAATCATCCAGAGGGTCGTGCCTTCTGCGCCTCACTGTTCGACTATATGCGCTCTGCTGACTTCCGGCCGAAGCACAGCATCACCGCCTGCGACCTTCAGCGTCTGCTGTCTGCAGAGCCTCGACATGAGCACCTCAAGGAACTAAACAACATCTCACAGTATTGAGAAACGCATAAAAACCAATACGGGGGAAAAGGATGCTTTCACAATCCTTTTCCCCCGTTCTTGGTTTAAGCCTTTGCTTGGGCTTACCTATCAGCCCACTAACATTGTAGCCACATTAGGCAAGCCCAAGACTAAGCTATGTTTAGAGACCATTGACCACTGTGCGCAGTGTCTTGGTTTGCTTCTGTCCAACAACCTTTATGATTACCGGGCCATTGGCTGCAATGCGCATGAACACGTTCTCAACGGTGTTCACATTTGAAGCAGCGATGGTGCGTCCGTCAGCGCCATATACGGTGATGCTGCGTATCATGCCTCCCTCAGGATTGATGACATTGAGCACATTGCCCTTCATGAACACATCCACGGAACCAATGCCGATGTTGTCGATGGCTGTAGCAGCAGCTGTAGTGAACTTGTTCTGGCTTGCCCACTTACTTGTGCGCTCTGCCTCACAAACGGCTTGAACACGCCATATGTAAGCAGTGTTGGCCTGAAGCTCGTTGAGTGTGTAAGAGGTAGTGCTGATGGCAGACTGCTCGGTCCACTCTGTAACAGAACTTGCACGGTAGCGCAGGTTCCACGACAGGTTGCTGTTGTCCCCCTTCCACGACAGAACGGCGGAGTTGTTGGTGATGGCGCTCACGGTCAGGTCGGTAGGTGTGACGCACTCAGGCTCAGCAGGAGTGGTGAACTCAGCAGATGCAGTCCAGAGGCTGGAGTCGCCCTCAGCGCATATTGAACGCAGACGAACCTTGTAGGTTGTCTCTGCAACAAGGCCATCAATAGTGATGGTGTGCTTGTTGTCAGCCGAAGCGGAAGCCTTCTCCACAACAGTCCAAGCGTCGTCGGTAGTCTTGCGGTAGCCCACCTCAAACTTGTCGGCTTCGCTTTCGAAGCTTATTTCAGCCTTGTCGAACGAAGGAGTGACAGTGACATTTGTAGGAGCCACACATGTTTCAGCAAGTGTGGTGAACGATGCGACAGGAGTGAATGCGCTGGTGTCGCTCGCCGACTTGCTGCCCTGCGACTGCAAAGCATACTCATACTCAGTAGCGCAATCCAGTTCGCCAATCACGATGGACGGCTCATAAACCTGCTCGGTAGTCCACTCGGTCTGACCCTTGCCACGGTAGCGAACGTTGTAGGCGTAAGCATTGCCTGTCCACTCAACCTTTGCAGAGTACTTGGAAGGAGTCACCTTGATGTCAGTAGGCATCACGCAAGGATCGCCAAGAGTTGTAACCTCAACAATCTTCACCTCGGCAGTGTCGCCAGGAGCACAAGCCTTGGTCAGACCAATCTCATAGGAAGTGTGACGCTTCAGTTCAGTCAGAGCAAGCTCAGGCTTAGTAACTGTGGTGAAGTTGCGCGATGTCTCGCCAGCCTCACGAACGAATACGTACCACTCGTCGGCACCGCTCTCCCAAGAGAGGTTCACGGCGTTCTCGCCAACGCTGTCAATCTTAGCTTCGATGTCGTTGACGCAAGAATAGTTGACACCCAAGTTGGTGAGCCTCATCATAGGCATTCCACCAACAGTGCTGTGGGTATAGAGGCCAAGGTTTACTTTGCCTGCACCACCCTTCACGGTTGCTGTATAATCCTTTGTCTCATAGGCTGCGGGCAGTTCGGAAGCCTTCACGGTGTAAAGCACATCGCTGGCAGAAGCCGTCTTGCCGTCCTTGAGTGCAACAATCTGCAGAGTACCGTCGCTTTCAGCGCTTGCATCGCTGGTAGCCATGATAGAGAAGGTGACATTATATTTGGCATTCTCATCGGTGCCAAGGTCAACCTTAGGAGTAATCAACCAGTCGTTAACGGCTGTTTCATCGCTCGGAGTGTATGACATGCTTGCGCCTCTCCACGAGCTGTAAGAGAATTGCCAAGCTTCGTTTTCAACCTTTGTGGATTCCATAGCGCCGTTCACGATAGACCATGTGCCAGGCAATGCTGTCAGTGAGCCAAAGGCGAGGTCGAACGGAATGGCAAGGCCACTGGTGAATGTAACGGTCTCCGTCCAGTCGCTAAGACGAGAAACAGAGGCGCGACCGCGCACCTGAACGTCATAAGAGGTGAGTCCATCAAGACCAGTCAGCACGCACTTCTTCTCGCGAACGACAACAGGAGTGCCCCACTCCTCGTCTTCGGTCTTCTTGTAGCGCACCTCCCAAGATTGCTCGTCGGTTTGCGGTGTCCATGTAACCACAGCCTCAGAACCAACAATGGTGCTGTCGGCCACAGTCACGTCGATAGGATAGTCGCAAGCCTTCTTCTCCTCAACAACAATGTTCTTCACTTGAATTCTTGGAGTGCCGGCAATGCGCATGTACAGACGCAGACGCGCCTTCTGGCCGGCAGCCTCGGTGAACGGTATGCGAAGAGTAGTGTATTCGCTTCCAGAAGCAAACTCAAGCTCACCCATTGTATAGGTGGCCACTGGAGTGTAGTCAACGCCATTGGTAGTTACCGAAACAGCAACGGTATCGGTCTCGCGCAGTGAATAAGGAGTACTGCTAAAACGACCCCAAACGTACATGAGCATATCCAGCTTCAAACGGTTGGCGCCTTCGGTCAGATAAAGGTCGGGGGTCTCAAGCCACATCGCAGTAGAACCGTCAGAGATAGCCTGCAACATGTTTTGAACACCATCACCCTTCTCATCCTGAACGGTCCAACCACCTTCGCTTCTCCATCCTTCCGGTGCTTCATAGCCGGCCATCTTGCTGAAGTCGGGCGACCAAGGCAACACACCAGCAGAGCTTCCTACGGCTTCTAACGATGTTGTTGAGTACTCGCCAGCTGCATTACGGCTCCAAGCCTTGAAGTATTGAGTCATGCCCGGCACGAGATCTGTGGCCACAATGCCGTCCTTAGCCTTTCCTACGTAAGCCACTGTGCCGCCACCTTCAATGGTGGAACCAACCTCATAGCTGCCTGAAGGTGTTCCGAATGCACCGCCAGCCAACGTCTGACCCCAATCGTTCAACTTCGGCTCAGTGGTATAGGCCACGAGCACATCGTCGCCAGCGGCATTGCTCTTCACGTTGAATGTGATGGAAGTGGAGTCGTTGGCAGTGAAGTCAAAGCTAACAGGAGGCAAAGGCTTAGTCACGATGGCAGAAGTCAGCGGAGAAACCGTGTTGTACTTAGGTCCATAGAAACAGAACGCATTGACTCCAAGCACATGCACGTAATAGGTGCTGGCTCCTTCGAGAATGTCTTTGCAAGAGAATGTAGAGTCAACGCCATAGGCAATCACACGTGCATCGCCTATTGAGTCGCCCACGGCATAGATCTTTCCGCCCTCAGGAACAGCCGACAGCTCGGCGGCCTTGTTGATGAGCACAAGATAGTGGTCGGCAGTTGCCGTTGGCACAAACTTGCCTTCCACGCCATTTGTCGATGTGGTGTAGCTGAGGTCGGTAGGCTGTGTGGCAGGTGCGGCACAGTCTTCAGGCGCAGCAAACAAGTAAGTGAGTCCGTCGGCAGGATATTGTGAAGATTTCCATCTGATGTTGTCGTCCTTTACAACAAACACATCGCTGTCGAAGCTACCGCTCTTTATGAGCAGGTCACCCACTTCACCGCGGATGCCAAGCTTTAAGGCATCATTATAGTCGAAGTCGCCGGCAGTGGTTGCGCTCGGCTCAAAGCCATTGAACACAAGTTCCACATTGCTTGTGGCCTCATAAAGGTGTATCTGCAGACCGACAGTGTCGCGCACTTCTGTCGCTTTCCAACCATCAACGCACATCTGGAGGTCTTTGAACTGCACAATAAGCTCACGGTTGGGAGCCTCTCCTACGGTCTTGTAGCTGACTTCGGTAGAAGCAATGCGTCCAACGTCGCTCCTGTATATCATGCCCAACAAATCGTTGTCGTCTGACGACGTGAACAAGTTATAGGTGTTTGACGGAACAGAAGCCTTGACGGAGTCTTTTCCAAGAATGATGTATCCACGCGCACCGATGACGAACTGGTTCATCATCTTGTTGTCATACTTGAAGTCGAAGCCAATAGGGAAGCCCTGGCCCGTAAAAGC
>CAVHDN010000117.1:0-6826 GCA_963634315.1 Flexilinea sp.
CCAGAAGGTCAACCGGCTTGGCCGGTTCTTTCCGCAGTCCCTCCTCCTGCAGCGACACCGGCTTCTGGCCGTTGCGGTTCATCTCTATCACCTCCTTTGCCCGTTTGGCAGTGATGGTCTCAAGGTTGGCTGCAATGTTCTTGTCGGTGGAGTAGGTCACCAGGCCTGCAAGGATGTCGGTCTTGAACAGATGGTAGTCGCCGTCTTGCGTCTGCAGTATTATCTCCTTGCTCGGCAGTCGGCGGCTCGCCTCCATATAGTCGTCCACCTCATAGTTGAGGCAACACTTCAGCTTGGCGCACATGCCAGCCAACTTCTGCGGATTGAGCGATATGTCTTGGAAGCGTGCGGCGTTGGTGCTCACGCTCACGAAGTTCTTTATCCATGTGGCGCAGCACAGCTCCCTGCCGCAAGGTCCCGTGCCACCTATGCGCCCCGCCTCTTGACGTGCGCCTATCTGCTTCATCTCTATGCGCACATGGAAAGTCTCGGCCAGCACTTTTATCAGTTGACGGAAATCCACACGCTCGTCGGCGATGTAATAGAATATGGCCTTGTTGCAGTCGCCCTGATACTCCACGTCGCCTATCTTCATCTTCAGTCCTAAGTCCTTGGCTATCTGTCGGCTCTCTATCATCGTGTCGTGCTCACGCCCTTTTGCCTCACGGTATTTGTCCATGTCTATCGGGCGCGCTATGCGGTAAATGCGCTTTATCTCGTCGGGCGACTTCAGGTTGGCCTTCTTTATCTGAATCTTCACCAGCCGTCCTGTGAGCGTGACAACACCGATGTCGTGGCCGGGGTTGGCCTCCACGGCCACTATGTCACCCTTTTTCAGGTCGAGTCCGTTCACATTGTGGTAGTAGCCCTTGCGTGTGTGCTTGAACTGCACCTCCACCAAGTCGGTGCTGAACTGGTTGCCCGGCACATCAGCCAACCAGTCGTAGGTGTTGAGCTGTCGGTCTTGCCGTCCCACGGCGTGCTTGCACAAGCCTCTGTCTTGGCAGCAGTCTATCTCAAAGTCTCTATTGCTATAATCCATAGTGGTGTTTCGTTTTTTTTATTGTGCGGTGTCTATATATAATAATGTATAGTCTCTCTTGTTTGCGTCGGCCTGCGAAGTACTTTGCCCTAAGTCCTGTTCTTCGGAATGAGCAGCACTATCATCTGTATGGCGAAGTCGAAGAACACAATCTTGCCGTTGGCGTTCTGTCCAATGTCGCGCATGGCTTTGTCGGCCAGTTCACTTATGGGTATCACATTGTCCTCGTTGATGAAGCGCGCAAACTTTTGCGAGAAGTCCTCCTCGCCTTGTGTCATGTAGTTCAGCTCCGGCCGTCTGAAGTTGTACATGAAGTTCTCCCTGATGAGTCGCATGAAGTAGTCCAAGAAACGCTTCTGCCTCTCGCGCCCGAGCTTTTGCATCTCCTCGCTCCAGTGCTTCAGCTCTTTCACCTTGCGCGTGTAGGCCAGTCGCATGAGCGACTTGAACATCTCCAAGAACATGTTGTTCTCATTGTCGGCATCGAGAGCCTCCAAAGCTTTCAGCCAACTGCCGTTGGCAATGCGTGCAATCCTTGTTGCCGCATCGTCGCTTATGCCCCTGCGCGTTACAAGCGCTTGGCCTATGCTCTCTGTGTCTATCCGCTTTATGTCAATGCGTTGCGTTCTCGACCTTATCGTCTCCAACAACTTGGCCGGCTCTTCGCACACCATGATGAACACCGTTTGCGTGGGCGGTTCCTCTATCAGCTTCAGCAACTTGTTGGCACACTCAATGTTCATGCGCTCCGGCAACCAGATGACCGACACCTTGTAGCTTCCTTGGCTCGACTTCAAGCTGAGCTTCCGTATGAGTTCGTCGCTCTCGCCTGCCGTGATGATGGCCTGTTGGTTCTCCGCTCCAATCTCCTCCATCCATTGCTGCATGCTGAAATAAGGCCCTTTCGACAGCATGCCGCGCCACTCCTTTATGAAATCGTCGCTCACAGGCTTGTGGTCAGAAGACATGGACGGCCGTTTTATGGTGGGAAATGTGAAGTGCAGGTCGGGGTGCTCCCACTTTGCAATCATCTTGCACTGGTTGCACTCCCCACACGAGTCGTGCCCGTTGTCGCGTTCTTTGCAGAGCAGATAAGAGGCGAGGGCCAAGGCCAAAGCCATCTTTCCACTGCCCGAAGGCCCGCAAAGCATTATGGCGTGGGGCATCCGCCCTCCGTCAACTATCTGCATGAGCCTCTCTTTTGCGGCTTCCTGTCCTATGACCTCGGCAAATTTCATAGCAGTTGTTTGGCTGTTTCCACCACCGAGTCAACGGCCGACACGGTGTAGAAGTGTATGTTGTTCACCCCATGGGCATATAGCTCCTTGCATTGCGCCACAGCCCATTCCACCCCAAGGCGTTTGGCCTCGTCGTCGGTCTTGCATTTCACCGCCTCGTCGGCCAGTTCCTTTGGTATGTCGCAGTGGAAAGTCTTGGGCACAACGGTGAGTTGGCTCAGCTTGGCGAATGGTTTTATGCCCGGTATGATTGGTATGGTGATGCCCATGGCGCGTGCTTTTTCCACAAAGGCGAAGTACTTGCTGTTGTCGTAGAACAGTTGGGTCACAGCATACTGCGCTCCGAGGTCTTGCTTCTCCTTCAGATACCTCATGTCCATCTCCATGTTGGGAGCCTCCTCGTGCTTTTCTGGATAGCAGGCCACGCCGAAGTCGAACTTAGCCCCCGGCACCTTTATCGGCTCGCCGTTGGCAAAGAAACCCTGATTGAACCTTTGCACCTGTTTGATGAGGTCGGTGGTGTGGGGGTGTCCACCGGGTGTGGGCGTGAACTGCTTGTCCTCTTTGGCCTTGTCGCCGCGTAGCAGCAACACGTTGTTTATCTGCAGAAACTGCAGGTCGATGAGCTCATATTCTATGTCCTCAATGGTGACACCGCTGCATATTATGTGCGGCTGCACCGGGATGTTGTATTTCTGTTGTATGGCAGCAGCAATGGCTATTGTGCCGGGGCGCCTGCGCACCCGTTGCCTTTCGAGCAGTCCGTTGGGCAGTGGCTTATAGACAAACTCGCTGTGGTGGGTGGTAATGTTGACGAATAGCGGGTTGAAGTCCTTGAGCTTGTCTATCGTGGCGAACAACTTCTCCGTTCCGTGTCCTTTCAATGGCGGCAGCACCTCAAAGGAGAAATTCTTCTCGCTCTTGTTTTGTGATATCAAATCGGTTATTGTCATTGCTTGTATATATACAATAGTTTGCAAATTTAAGCAAAATAGCCGAAACAATCGAATTTATGACACAGAAAAGCCTTGTTCGTGGTTTGCGTGGCTCACTTGCAGGGCTTGCTTTCTTCCTGATTGTTCATCGCCAGACTTTTCACGCCTCAATGCGCCGAAGAAATCAAAAAGGGGCTGATATCTATCGGTTTCTACGGCGGAAACCATCGGTTTCCGCCGTAGAAACCGATGGGTTCTGGCTTGGAAACCGATGGTTTCCTACGTGAGTACAAAGAAGAAACCAGTGGTTTCCTGTTTGAGTATGATTAGGAAACCGATGGTTTCCTGCCCAAGAAACCGCACTTTCAGAGCATAATTTTCCCACAAGGAGACATTGACGAGGAAAATCATACTCAAATAATATAAGGTATGATATATCGTGGATGAAAGACAAAACGAGTGCATGGATACAATCCGTCGAACTGTCAGTCAGCCCGCCGTTCGTTGTCCCGCTTCGCCCTCCTTGGTCACATACCGTTGGTAGTAGGCAATGATGAGCGTAGTGAGCGGCAGCGCGATTATCAGTCCTATGAAGCCCAGCAACGCTCCCCACACCGACAGCGACAGAAGAAGCAAGGCGGGGTTGAGCCCCATGACCTTACCCATAATCTTGGGTGTGAGCACAAGGTCGGTTATCAGTTGCACCACTAAGAAAACACCTGTGGCCGAGGCCATGATGACCCAGAAGTTCTGGCCGGTGTCGGCAGCCTTGAGCAGCGACAGCAACACCATGGGAATGAATGCCAGACCGTGCATGTAGGGCACAAGACTTAGTATGCCTATGAGTATGCCCAGACCAATGGCCATCGGGAAACCTATTATGGTGAACCCTATGCAGAACAATATGCCTATACAGAGGGCCACAAGGCTTTGGCCGCGAATGTAGTTGTTGAGCCTGCACTCCACATCCTCAGTGAGGGCATGCCAAAACGGACGTGTCTTCTTCGGAAAAATCTTAATGAAGCCAGACGACAGCTTTTCGTAGTCGAGCAAGATGAAAAACAGGTATAGCAGGGTTATGAACGAGGCAATGACACTTATGATGACGCTGGCTGTCTGCTCCAACACGGCAAAGAGCTTGGGCATGAGCTGCTTCACCATGTTCACCACCTCTTTGTCGTTGAATAGTTTGCGAATGGTTTCGTCATTTGCCATTACCCATTCTCTTATTGCGGTGGGGAAATTGGAAATGTGGCTCGTCTCATGCAGGTATTTGGTCACTAGTTCTCCCATCTTGCCAAACTGCTCCACCATTGGCGGAATGATGAGATAAAGCACTCCTGTGATGGTGCCGATGACAATGGCGAACGTAACTATTATTGACAATACCCGTCCCGGCACATGCAGGCGGTATTGCACAAGACACACTATCGGATAGAGCATGTAGGCCATCAGCCATGCCAAGAAGAATGGCAGCAGCACGCTGCTCAAGTAGTTTAATATGTAGAGTAGGGCGGCTGCCAATAGGCCGCACAGCATTCCCCTCACAAATCTGTCGAATGTTATGGTCTTTTCCAACATCGTGGCTGTCCTCCTTAGTTGTTTGTTTCAGCAGCCCCTCTGTGTTAAGTTGTCTGCCATTTGCTCGCAAAATTACGAATACGTTTTAAAAATTGCAAAGAAGCAATCCGATTTTTTGGACTATAGAGAATAAAACGTTACATTTGTGGTTGATATGGGTAAACTTTACATCGTGCCAACCCCTGTTGGAAACATGGAGGACATCACTCTCCGCGCCATAAGAGTGCTCAAGGAAGCCGACCTGGTGCTGGCAGAGGACACCCGAACCACAGGCATACTGTTGAAGCATCATGGCATTTCCAATCACTTGATGTCGCACCATAAGTTCAACGAGCACGGCACGTCGGCCTCGGTGGTGCAGCGGCTGCTCTCCGGCCAAGTCATTGCCCTCGTGAGCGATGCGGGCACCCCCGGCATAAGCGATCCTGGTTTTTTCCTTGTGCGCGAGGCCGTTGCAGCCGGTGTTGATGTAGAGTGCCTGCCCGGAGCCACAGCGTTTGTGCCGGCGTTGGTCTCAAGCGGTCTGCCGTGCGACAGGTTTGTCTTCGAGGGTTTCCTGCCTCAGAAGAAAGGCCGCCAGACGCGCATCGGAGCACTCGCCACGGAGCCTCGCACCATCGTGTTCTATGAGTCGCCCCACCGCTTGGTGAAGTTGCTGAGCCAACTGTCTGAAGTCTTCGGCCTTGAGCGCAATGCGTGTGTGTGCCGTGAGATATCAAAGATGCATGAGGAGAACGTGCGTGGAACGCTTGCCTCGCTTGTGGAACACTTCACCCAGACCGAACCGCGCGGTGAGATAGTGGTCGTGGTGGATGGATATAAGGAACAAAAGGGCGATGCCCAAGACAAGAAGAGTAATAACAAAAGAATACAGTTATGAAGAAGCTACTGTTCATTTGCATGTGTGCCATGTCTTTAGTGGCCTGCAAACAAGACAAGGCCAAGGGTCCAGACCCGGCAATGGCCCAACAACGTGACTCCTTGAACCAGATTATCGCCCAAAAGGAAAACGAGTTGAACGATATGATGGGCACCATGAACGAGATAGAGGAGGGCTTCCGTGAAATAAACGAGGCCCAAAATCGTGTAAATCTCGCCAAGCGAGGTGAGGGGGAGAACCGCACCCAACGCATAAGGGAGAACATCCAGTTCATACAATCTACCATGCGCCAGAACCGTGAACTGATAAGCAAACTGCGCCAACAACTGCGCGAAAGCTCCATTAAGAGCGACCAGTTCACACGCACCATAGAGAACCTGACCAAGCAACTTGAGGAAAAGGACCGTCAGTTGCAGCAGTTGCGTGCGGAGCTCGATGCCAAGGACATACACATAACCGAGCTCGATGAGAAGATAGCCGGACTTAACACCGATGTGAATAACCTTACGGCCGAGAGTTCGGAGAAGTCAAACAAGATAAGCAACCAAGACAAACAGCTGCATACCGCATGGTTCGTGTTCGGCACCAAGAGTGAACTGAAGGAACAGAACATCCTCGTTGACGGCAAGGTGCTCCAGTCTAATTTCAACAAGGATTACTTCACCAAGATAGACATACGCGTTGACAAGGAGATAAAGTTGTACTCCCGTTCGGCCAAGGTCCTCACCACGCATCCCTCGAGCAGCTACACTCTGCAGCGCGACGCCAACAAACAGTATGTCTTGCGCATCACAAATCCGCAGGCATTCTGGGGCACAAGCAAGTATCTTGTGGTGCTCGTGAAGTAGTGGCGGCGTTTCACCGAAAATGCCTTGCCCTGCCTAACATCTCCTTCTCGCTATGTTAGGCGTGGCAGATAGCATAAAAGGAAGTGGCATATAATTATTAATGTACGCGCGTACATTTATAATTATATGCCACTTCTTGTTTTTCCATAATATAGCAAGATACACATTGTCAATATTTATGCAATTTTTCGTCGGCTTACTTTAAACAGCTGAGAAAATCAAAGTGACATAAAATAGGTGTGTTTATGCTATTTGTGTACATGCTTTTTGGCCTTTTTTAGTCAAAAGGAACGCTTTAACCA
>CAVHDN010000118.1:0-6806 GCA_963634315.1 Flexilinea sp.
ATGCCAAATTAGTGCTTGTGTGGAGTGACATTGCAGAAAGATACTAATTCAAGTTCCGCAAGTAGTAACTTTGACGAATTTGTAAAAATATTTGGGCAGTATTTCCGACCACTCTTCACACCCTTTTAGAAAAGCGCCTCTTTTCTAGGAGAAAAGCGCCCCTTTTCTATGAGAAAAGCGCCCCTTTTCTATGAGAAAAGCGCCTCATTTCTACCAGAAAAGAGGCACTTTTCTTTTGTCTCTATTTTAGGGCTTTTTGAACGTTAGTCGCATCTCATGCCTTTTGTACAATATTATCGCAATAGGTAGGTTCTGAAAATTGGTCCTTTGTAAGATGCAAAAACGTACTGCATTATTTTAATGTTAGCCCTCACACTAAGGTGCAGAAGGATAAGGGTCGTCTGGGCTTGGTTTGTCGCGAGGACAGGCCAAGCCCTTTTCTCTTTTCATTCTTTGGAGCATCTAAGCGGAAGGACAAACTTAGTAGGAGCAGTTCTCCGAACTGCGGCCAAACAAAATGCAACCAACGCTGCTGGGGTCGCACTTCGGCGAAATGCTCCTACTAGCAAGCCCGAAACCTACGCAGTTCTATTAGCGCGAAAGGCCAAGCCCTTTTTTCTAACCTTTCGATGTTGTGTTGTTGTTGTTCTGTCTTGTAGCCTCTGAAACTATCACCACCTCTGACATTTGCCGAGATTTTATTCTCAAATTACGATGATTTGCCGTAATTTTGCACTACAACAATCTAAAGGCAACAAACAGCAAAATGAAATCATTCATCAACGTTAGTGACATCGGCAACTTGGCCCAGGCCCTTGCCGAGGCAAAAGAGATAAAGCAGGACAGATTTAAATATCAAGCGTTGGGCAAAAACAAGACGCTGCTCATGATATTCTTCAACAACAGTCTGCGCACACGCTTGAGCACTCAAAAGGCAGCCATGAACCTTGGCATGAACGTGATGGTGCTCGACGTGAACGCAGGGGCGTGGAAGTTGGAGACGGAGCGCGGCGTGGTGATGGACGGTGACAAGAGCGAGCATCTGCTTGAGGCCATCCCCGTGATGGGAAGCTACTGCGACCTCATTGGCGTGCGCAGCTTTGCGGGCCTGACCGACCGTGACTACGACTACGCCGAGACGGTGGTGCAACAGTTCATAAGGTACAGCGGCCGCCCGGTGCTGGCCATGGAGACTGCCACGGTGCACCCTCTGCAGGCCTTTGCCGACCTCATAACCATAGAGGAGCACAAGACCAAGGCGCGGCCAAAGGTGGTGCTGACGTGGGCTCCCCACTGCCGCGCATTGCCGCAGGCTGTGCCCAACTCCTTCGCGCAATGGATGAACGCCGCCGATGTGGAACTGGTCATCACGCAGCCGCACGGCTACGAGCTTGACCCGAAGTTTGTGGGCAATGCACGTGTGGAGTACGACCAGATGAAGGCTCTCGAAGGGGCCGACTTCGTGTACGCGAAGAACTGGAGTTGCCCGGGCGTGACCCGTCCTGCCGACTATGGGAAGATAATAAGCAAGGACATGTCGTGGACAATTGACGCGCGCCACATGGCTGTGACCGCGGGCGGGAAGTTCATGCACTGCCTTCCCGTGAGGCGCGGACTCATCGTGACCGACGATGTGATAGAAAGTCCCAACTCGCTGGTAATACCCGAAGCAGCCAACCGCGAGATTTCTGCCGAGGTGGTGATAAAAAGGATGATTGAGCAAATCGACTGAGGGGCTGATGGCTGACTACATTGACGAGGCGGAGCTTGACGACGACGTCCGCGGCGGCGAACAGCTCTATGAGCACTTCCGCATGGAGGCCGACAGGGGCATGACTCCCGTGAGGGTCGACAAGTATCTTGCCGAAAAGCTGCAGCACTCAAGCCGCAACCGCATACAAAGCGCGGCGGAGGCGGGCTTCGTGTTCGTCAACGGCCGTGCCGTGAAGAGCAACTGCAAGGTGCGCGGGGGCGATGTGGTGACGCTGATGCTCGACCGCCCTCACTACGACACTACGATAGAGGCTGAGGACATGCCGCTCGACATCGTCTATGAGGATGAGGAGCTTATGGTGGTGAACAAGCCCGCGGGGCTAGTGGTGCATCCGGGCTGCGGCAACTTCCACGGGACGTTGGTCAACGCCGTGGCGTGGCACCTCCGCAACTTGCCCGCCTACGACCCCAACGACCCGCAGGTGGGACTGGTGCACCGCATTGACAAGGACACTAGCGGACTGCTCGTCGTGGCCAAGACGCCCGCGGCAAAGATGGAGCTTGGAGCGCAGTTCTTCAACAAGACCACACATCGCAGCTACCACGCCTTGGTGTGGGGCAACTTCAAGGAGGACTCGGGGCGCATTGAGGGCAACATCGGGCGCGACCCTAAGGACCGTCTGCGCATGGCGGTGTTTCCCAGCGGCTCGGACGCAGGCAAGTCGGCAGTGACGCACTTCCGCGTGCTGGAGCGCTTTGGCTATGTCACCCTTGTGGAGTGTGTGCTCGAAACGGGACGCACTCATCAGATTCGCGCCCACATGAAGCACATCGGCCATCCGCTCTTCGGCGACGAGCGTTACGGCGGCACAGAGATTTTGCGGGGCGAACGCACGGGCAGCTACCGTCAGTTTGTGCTCAACTGCCTGAAGACGTGTCCGCGACAGGCTCTACACGCCAAGACCTTGGGGTTTGTGCACCCTGCCACACACGAGCAGATGGACTTCACGTCGGAATGGCCTGCCGATTTCGATGCCTTGATAGGCAAGTGGAGAACGTTTGTGGCAGGAAGTCTGAGGGATTTGCAGGATTGAAAACATAAGTTGAACAATAATATAATGTATAGAAATATGAATCAATTGAAGAGGAACATAGCCATAGTATGTGGCGGAAACTCATCGGAGCACGATGTCTCGCTGCTTTCAGCGCAAGGTTTGTACTCGTTCTTCGACAAAGAGCGTTACAACATCTACATCGTTGACATAAAGAACCAGGACTGGCACGTGGAGCTGAGCGACGGAACCACGGCGCGCATAGACCGCAACGACTTCTCGTTCATGGACGGCAGGGAGGTGGTGACGTTCGACTATGCCTACATAACCATACACGGTACACCTGGCGAGAACGGTCTGCTGCAGGGCTATTTCGACCTCATCGGACTTCCCTACTCCACTGCCGGGGTGCTGGTGGAGGCTCTCACGTTCAACAAGTTCGTGCTCAACCAATATCTCAAGGGCTATGGCGTGAGCGTGGCCGACAGTCTCTTGATACGCAAGGGATATGAGGAGATAGTGAGCGATGATGAGGTGGAGGAGCGCATAGGCATGCCTTGCTTCGTCAAGCCTGCAGCCGACGGCAGCAGCTTCGGCGTGTCAAAGGTGAAGAACAAGGACCAACTGGCCCCGGCCATACGCAAGGCCATGCTCGAAAGTCCTGAGGTTATGGTGGAGGGCTTTCTCGAAGGCACCGAGATATCCATCGGCTGCTACAAGACAAGGGACAAGTCGGTGGTGCTTCCTGCTACGGAGGTGGTGACAAGCCACGAGTTTTTCGACTATGACGCCAAGTACAATGGCCAGGTGAAGGAGATAACACCGGCACGGTTGAGCCAAGAGACCACCAAGCGGGTGCGCGAGATAACCAGCCGCATATATGACATTCTGCACTGCAACGGCATCATCCGCATTGACTATATCATAAGCCGTGGACTGGGCAAGGACGGCAAGGAGACCGACAAGATATTCATGCTGGAGATAAACACCACACCGGGCATGACCCCCACAAGCTTCATACCACAACAGGTGAAGGCGGCAGGACTGGAGATGAAGGATGTCTTGACGGACATTGTGGAGAACCAGTTCGCGTGAAAACAAAAAAGGAAATAAACTTTAGCTTACGATGACAGTGCCTGAAGAGTTTGAGGCCATACGGCCTTTCGAGCCTGAAGAGTTGCCGGCAGTATATGAACGGCTGCTGGCTGATGCGCAGTTCCGCGCAGTAGTCGGACGGATTTACCCCGACGTGCCGTTTGAGGCGCTGGCTTCAAAGATGCGCCAGTGCAAAACCAGCCTCGACTTCCAGCTCGCCTTCTGCTACAACTTTCTTGAACGGTTGTTGGCCAAGGCTTCCAAAGGATGCGATATGGATGTGTCGGCCATCGACACCAACCGCCGCTACACCTTTGTGAGCAACCACAGGGACATTGTGCTCGACTCCGCCTTGCTCGACAAGCTGCTCGTTGATGCGGGGTTTAAGACTACATGCGAGATTGCCATAGGCGACAACCTGTTGGCCGCCCCATGGATTAAAGACCTCGTGAGAATAAACAAGTCGTTCATTGTGGAGCGCAGTGCAGGCATACGTGAGATGTTGGCTTGTAGCAAGCGACTGTCAGACTATATGCACTTCGTCATATCTGCAAAGAACGACAACATATGGATTGCGCAACGTGAGGGCAGGGCAAAAGACAGCGACGACCGCACGCAGCAGAGCATATTGAAGATGATGGCAATGGGTGGCGAAGGCTCTGTAAAAGAAAGACTCAAGCAGCTGCACATTGTTCCGCTGTCCATTTCTTATGAGTACGACCCTTGCGACTATCTAAAGGCTCGTGAGTTTCAATTGAAGCGCGACGTGGAGGGATGGAAGAAGACCAAACAGGACGATGTGGAAAGCATGCGCACAGGCATCATGGGCTATAAGGGACATATACACTACCATTGCGCCCCGTGCATTGATGATTTTCTCGACACATTGCCCGACACTATGCCTAAAGGCGAGGTGTTTGCAGCTGTCGCTGAGCACATTGACAAAAACATACACCGCAATTATCGTCTATATCCATCCAACTTCATTGCGTGGGACTTGCTCGGAGACTCCAACAACCAAGCTCGTCTTTATACACAAGACGACAAGGAGGCGTTCATGGCCTATATGGACGGACAGTTGAGCAAGATTGACATACCTGATAAAGATACAGACTTCCTGCGCGAACGCTTGTTTACCATGTATGCCAACCCTGCCATAAACAAAGTCAAGGCTGGATGAAGGAGAAACAGTATTATGCGTAAGATATTGACTTTTGTCGCAGTTGCATTGGCCTTTGCCGCTTGCCACAACGACAGTTACGAGACTGGGCAAGGAACCTATTCGCTCACCCAAGCTGATTTCGTTGAAGCCCATACCTCAAGCATCGGACTTGTGACAAGTGTTGTAACCGATGAAGGCCTGTCATTCTCATTGTCAAAACCCGTACAGGCAAAATGGGCAAGTAAGGGCGACAGTGCCTACAGGGCATTGCTTTACTACAACAATATGGGCGATGGTGTAGCCGAACCAATATCAATGTCACAAGTGCCCACACTCCACCCTGCCCCGTTGGCACAAAACGAGACAATCAAGACAGACCCTGTCAAGTTTGAGAGCGCATGGGTTAGCAAAAATGGCAAATACTTGAACTTGGGACTATATATGAAGGTTGGCAAGAGTGACAACGACAGTGTTCACCAAACCATAGGAATGGTTTATGAGTCAACCACAACACACGACAACGGCAGGCGCACTGCCCACCTTCGCTTTTACCACGACCAAGGAGACGTGCCGCAATACTATTCGTCGCGCTATTATGTAAGTGTACCGTGCAAGGAGATTGATGCAGACACAGTCGAAGTGTCCGTAGTCACCTACGATGGCGTTGTGGTGCGCAGTCTGCCCTTGAAGGCTTAAGGTGGGTATTTTTAGAACCCACCTTAAGCCTTCCACATATCAGAAAGCCGTCCGCCTATCAAATTAGACGGTCCAGCGTAGATAAGTCGTTGTCGGTAGTGGCCCAGTTGGTCACGAAGCGGCAAATAGTATGGTCCTTGTCGGCAAGCCCCCAATGAGTGAACAACACATCTTTTGACAACTGTTCCACCTTTTCATTATCCATTATCACAAACTGCTGGTTTGAGGGGGAGTCAATCCAGAACTTATAACCCTTGTCCATGAACATCTTCTTCATCTTCATGGCCATGTCTATGGCGTTCTTGGATATCTTAAAATACAAGTTGTCGGTAAACAGCGCGTCAAACTGAAGTCCCAAGAGGCGTCCCTTAGCCAGCAAAGCTCCATGTTGCTTCTGTATGGTAAAGAAGTGCCGGTGGGCATTGTTGTGGGTGAACACAACAGCCTCGCCACACAGAGCGCCAACCTTTGTTCCACCTATGTAAAAGGCGTCGCAGTGACATGCAAGATAAGGCAAAGTAATATCGTTGCCCTCGGCCATAAGACCGTAGCCAAGACGTGCACCGTCAACATAAAGCGGAATGTTGTTTCGCTGGCAAATTTGGTAAATATCGTCAAGTTCCTTTGCGGAATAGAGTGTACCGAACTCCGTTGGAAAGGTAATATATACAAGCCCAGGAAACACCGAATGGGCATTGTTTCCATCGTGCTTGTAGTCCTCAAGATATTTGTCGAGGTCGCGAGCCTCCATCTTCCCGTTATGGTTTGGCAGAGAGATTATTTTGTGTTCAGTAAACTCAATGGCCCCAGCCTCATGCACATTGATGTGTGCTGTGTCAATGGCTATTACCCCCTCATATTGGTATAAGAAAGAGTCCACGACGGTTGCATTTGTCTGTGTGCCGCCCGAAAGGAAGAAGATCATCGCGTCGTTGTCTTCACACGCTTCCATAATCTTTTGTTTGGCACATTCACTGTATTTGTCAAAGCCATAAGGTAGAGTCTGCACATCGTTGGTCTCCACCAGTCGCTTCAATACCATCGGGTGAGCCCCATTGTTGTAGTCGTTCTCGAATGATATCATGGTT
>CAVHDN010000119.1:0-6669 GCA_963634315.1 Flexilinea sp.
CTTTTCTATTTGGCCCTATTTTGGTGTTTTGGACGTTAGTCGCACCTTATGCCTTTTGTCCAATATTTTCGCAATAGGAGGGTCCTGAAAATTGATTTGGTGAAATGACAAAACGTACCCCATCGTTTTAATGTATCATTGTGTTGGGAATTTTTAGAACACACCAATACTTCAATTAAAGTTTCAACTGAAAACATAGCAAAAAGATTGTATATTGATGAAATATCGAACAAAATAGCTACTTTTTTATTGTACTATAAGACAAAAAGTGTAACTTTACAACCAAAAACAAAAAAACTAGACAATATATACATTATATATGAACGAACATAAATTACTTTTAGGCGATGAGGCCATCGCATTGGGAGCCATTCATGCCGGACTGAGCGGTGTGTATGCTTACCCCGGAACCCCCTCGACAGAAATCACGGAATTCATACAGAACGACCCACTCGCCAAACAGCGCGGCGTACGTAGCCGTTGGTGCACCAACGAGAAAACGGCCATGGAAGCAGCTTTGGGCATGTCGTATGCCGGAAAGCGAGCCTTGGTATGCATGAAGCATGTGGGCATGAACGTATGTGCTGACGCTTTTGTTAACTCGGGAGTCACGGGTGTGAACGGAGGACTTGTGGTATTGGCTGCTGATGACCCCAGCATGCACTCCTCGCAGAACGAGCAGGACAGCCGCTTTTACGGCAAGTTTACAATGGTGCCCATACTTGAACCCTCCACCCAACAGGAAGCCTACGACATGATGGCCGTGGCCTATGCCATGTCAGAAAGTCTCAAACTTCCCGTTCTGTTGCGTGTTGTTACCCGTCTGGCCCACAGCCGTGCTTCTGTGTTGGTGAAGGACGCTGGCGAGCAGAACGCCTTCCATCCTGATGAAGGCAAGCATTGGGTGCTCCTTCCCGCCATTGCCCGCAAGCAGTACAGAGCATTGTTGGACAAACAGCCGGAACTGGTTCGTCTGAGCGAAGAATCACAGTTCAACAGATTGGAAAACGGAGCAGCCAAGAAAGGACTTGGAGTCATAGCCTGCGGTATAGCCTACAATTACGTGAAGGAAGCCGAAGGCGTGGAGATTTCCAGTCTGCTGAAAGTGTCACAATATCCCTTGCCTGTAAAGGAAATCAAGGAATTGGCTGAAAACAGCGATGAGATTCTTGTGGTAGAAGACGGCCAGCCTGTGGTGGAGCAGGACGTTAAAGCCCTGCTTGGTGCCGACTATCCCGTCAGCGGAAGACTTACGGGCAGGTTGCCGCGTACTGGTGAACTCACTCCCGACAATGTGGCCGAAGCATTAGGCAAAGCAGTGGAAAAGACGTATAAGGAAGCCGACAATGTAGTGGGTCGTCCACCAGCCCTTTGTCCTGGGTGTGGACACAGAGACGTCTATACGGCACTCAACAAGGTTGTGGCCGAATATCCCGGAGGCCGCATCTTCGGCGACATCGGTTGCTACACATTAGGAGCACTGCCTCCCTTCAACGCTTTGGCCAGTTGTGTAGACATGGGTGCTTCAATCACCATGGCTAAGGGTGCAGCCGATGCAGGTCTGTTCCCCTCGATAGCAGTGATAGGCGATTCCACCTTTACCCATTCGGGCATGACTGGTTTGCTCGACGCCGTGAACGACAAGTCAAACATTACCATCATCATATCCGACAACCTTACGACAGCAATGACCGGAGGTCAAGACAGTGCCGGCACTAACAAGTTTGAAGCCATCTGCTTGGGTATTGGTGTTGAGCCGGAGCATGTTCGTGTGGTTGTTCCGCTTCCCAAGAACATGGAAGAGATAACCAACATTATCCGTGACGAAATCAACTACAATGGCGTTTCCGTCATTATTCCCCGTAGGGAATGCATCCAGACGCTCAACAGAAAACTACGTAAACAAAAGGCACAGAAAAAATGAAGAAAGACATAATACTCTGCGGTGTGGGAGGACAAGGCATCCTTTCCATCGCAACCATAATAGGAGAAGCCGCCACGGAAGCTGGGCTGCAGTTGAAGCAAGCCGAAGTGCACGGAATGAGTCAGCGCGGAGGTGACGTTCAGAGCAACCTTCGCTTGAGCACTGAGCAGATATACAGCGACCTCATTCCCCAAGGCAAAGCAGACTTGATCATATCCATGGAACCAATGGAGGCTATGCGTTATGTCACATTCCTTGACAAAGAAGGATGTGTGGTCAGTTCGTCAGAACCTTTCGTGAACATCCCCAACTATCCCGACCAGGAGGCGCTGCTGAAAGAACTCGGCAGCTATCCGAAGGTGGTGACATTGGCTATAGAGCAGATGGCCAAGGACAACCAAATACCCAAGAGTGCCAATATGATATTGTTGGGTATGGCCGCTCCTTATATTGAAATCCTTTCGGCCGACCAGTTGCGCGAAGCCATCAAGGTGATATTCGGCCGCAAGGGCGATGCTGTAGTGGAAGCCAACCTGAAAGCCTTTGATTTGGGATTTAAAGCCACCCTGTCATGACGAGCACCCCTATTGACAAGGCAGTTATAGATGCTGCCATTGAGGAACTTGGAGTTCAGGACTTCGGTAAGGCTACCATTCGTGAAGTAGTGGCCATTGCCCAGAAAGCGGAAAAGGCTTCCGGCAAGGAGTTTGTAAAGATGGAAATGGGTGTGCCCGGACTTCCTGCTTCCCATTATGGTGTGAAAGCACAGATACAAGCTTTGGAAAACGGCATAGCCCGTCTCTATCCCAACATCAACGGCATAGAAGAGCTCAAGAACGAAGCGTCGCGTTTTGTCAAGGCTTTCATCAATGTCGATATAGCTCCTGAAGGTTGCGTGCCCGTGTGCGGTTCCATGCAGGGCACCTTCGCTTCGTTCCTCACAGCAACGCAGGCCGACCCTAAGAAAGACACTGTCCTTTTCATCGACCCTGGTTTTCCCGTGCAGAAACAGCAGTGTGTGGTGATGGGAGCAAAGTATGAGACCTTTGATGTATATAACTACCGCGGCGAGCGTTTGCGTCAGCAACTTGAAAGCTTCCTGAAGCGCGGCAATATAGCCGCCATCATCTACAGCAACCCCAACAACCCCAGTTGGGTGTGCTTGAGGGAGGAAGAGTTGCAGACCATAGGTGAGCTGGCCACGCTCTACGATGCCATTGTGCTGGAAGACTTGGCCTATTTCGCCATGGATTTCCGCAAGAACCTCAGCACTCCTTTTGAGCCGCCCTATCAAGCCACCGTTGCGAGATACACCGACAACTACGTGCTGCTCATCAGCGGAAGCAAGGCTTTCAGCTATGCAGGCGAGCGCATTGCAGTGAGCTGCATCTCCGACAAACTTTACCATAGGGTCTATCCCGAGCTTACGCGCAGATATGGCAATGGCAGCTTTGGTCCGGTGTTCATTCACCGCGTGCTTTACGCCCTGTCGAGCGGAACGAGCCACAGTGCCCAATATGCCTTGGCGGCCATGATGAAAGCCGCAAGCGACGGTACGTATGACTTCCGCCGTGACATCAGCGAATACGGTCGCAGGGCAAAGCTCCTGAAAGAGATATTCCTGAAGCACGGTTTCAGCATAGTCTATGACAAAGACCTGGACGAGCCGATAGCCGACGGGTTCTACTTCACAATCACCTATCCCGGCTTTACGGGGAAAGACTTGGCCAAGGAACTGCTTTACTATGGCGTGAGTGCCATAGCTCTCGATTCGACAGGCAGCTGTCAACAAGGACTGCGCATCTGTACGTCGTTTGTCAAAGACAACCAATATGACATTCTCGACGAGCGCATGAGAGTATTTGAAGAAAACCATAAACACAATACATTATAATACAAAGGGGTAGGGGAATCGTTAGAACCCACCCGTAAAGAGAATCCACACACAATGATTTGGAATCCGAATAAAGAGTGCATGAGTCGCGACGAGATGAGCGACTTGCAAGGAAAGAGATTGCACAAAATAGTAGAATACGTCTATCACAATGTGCCTTTCTACCGCAACAAACTGCAGGCGATGGACATTACTCCCGACGATATACAGACGATAGACGACATCGTGAAACTTCCTTTCACCACCAAGCAAGACCTGCGCGACAACTATCCCTTCGGACTGCAGGCCGCTCCGAAGAGTGAGATAATACGTGTACACGCTTCGTCGGGAACCACCGGCAATCCTACCATCGTGGGCTATACCCGCAAGGACATAAGCGTGTGGAAAGAGTGCATGGCCCGTTGCTTGACTGCCTTTGGCGTGACTCGCGATGACATCTTCTCCGTGGCCTACGGCTACGGACTGTTCACGGGAGGTCTCGGCGCCCATTATGGTGTTGAGAACCTCGGCGCAGCTGTAGTTCCCACCTCTACGGGAAACACCGAGAAGCACGTTCGCCTCATTCGCGACTTAGGCATCACGGGCTTAGCCTGCACACCCTCCTATGCGCTCTATCTGGCCGAGACCATGGAGAAGATGGGCATAAAGAAGGACGACATCCACTTGCGTATAGGCGCTTTCGGTGCAGAGCCTTGGACGGAGAGCATGCGCAAGGAAATAGAAGAGCGTCTGGGGCTGAAAGGCTACAACATCTACGGACTCAGCGAAATCATGGGACCGAGCGTGAGCTACGAGTGTCAGGAGCAGGACAACTCCCACATCAACGAAGACCACTTCTATCCTGAAATCATCAACCCGAGCACATTGGAGCGACTGCCAAACGGTGAGACAGGCGAACTGGTGTTCACCTCCTTGACCAAGGAAGGTATGCCCTTGCTCCGCTACCGCACCAAAGACCTCTGCTCATTGATAGACGGCAAATGCGCCTGCGGCCGCACCAACATCAAGATGACCCGCATAGTAGGCCGCAGCGACGACATGCTCATCATCCGAGGCATCAACGTGTTCCCGTCGCAGGTGGAGAGCGTGGTTCTCAGCATGAAGGAGTTTGCGCCCCACTATCTGCTGGTTGTTGACCGCGTGAACAATCTCGACACCCTTCAGGTGCAGGTTGAAGTGCGTCAGGAATACTTCAACGGCAGCTTCGACACACTCGCTCCGCTGGAGGCCTTGGAGAAGAAACTGGCCAACAAGCTCAAGAGCGTGCTCAGCATCAGCGCGAAGGTGCAGCTGAAAGCTCCGAACACCATTGAGCGCAGTCAGGGCAAGGGAAAATATGTTATAGACAAACGTGTATTGAAATAAAGGCGGGTCTTGAAAAAGTCCCACCACAAAAGAAACATCAGCCATGAGCTATTCACCCTTTTTCAATCCCGAGATGGAAACGCTCGAGCGTAGCCAAATCGAGCAACTGCAGTTGGAGAGGTTGCAGCAAACCGTGCATCACTGCATGAACTCACCTTTCTACAAGAAACGTTTTGAAGAGAACCACCTTTCGCCCGACGACATACGCACGCTGGACGACCTGAAGCGCATACCCTTCACCACCAAGCAAGACCTGCGCGACAACTATCCCTTCGGCCTCGCCGCCATACCCTTGGAGCGTTGCGTGCGTCTCCACTCTTCGAGCGGAACGACCGGCAACCCCACCGTAGTCCTTCACTCACAAAGAGACCTTGACCAATGGGCCAACGCCGTTGCGCGCTGCTTGTGGATGGTGGGTCTGCGTCCCACCGACGTGTTTCAGAACTCCTCCGGCTACGGCATGTTCACCGGAGGTCTCGGCTTCCAGTACGGTGCAGAGCGACTGGGCATGCTCACCGTTCCTGCTGCGGCAGGCAACACCAAGCGCCAGCTCAAGTTCATCACCGACTTCGGCACAACGGCAGTACACGCCATTCCGAGCTACGCCACACGCATGTTTGAGGTGATGCAGGAACTGGGCATAGACCCACGCCGCGACACTCGTCTGCACACCCTGATTATAGGTGCCGAGCCCCATAGCGAGGAGCAGCGCCAGCGCATAGAAGAGATGTTGGGTGTGAAAGCCTACAACTCTTTCGGCATGTCGGAGATGTGCGGCCCTGGTGTGGCCTTTGAGTGCAAAGAGCAGAACGGACTGCACATTTGGGAAGACTACTACATAGTGGAGATTGTGGACCCCGTGACCCTCGAGCCCGTTCCCGACGGTGAAGTGGGCGAGATGGTGCTCACCACCATCAACCGCGAGGCAATGCCTCTGCTCCGCTACCGCACCCGCGACCTCACGCGCATCTTGCCGGGCGAGTGTCCCTGCGGCCGTCACCACAAGCGTCTCGACCGCATGAAGGGCCGTAGCGACGACATGATCATACTCAAGGGCGTGAACATCTTCCCCATACAGATAGAGCAGATACTCATGCAGTTCAAGGAACTTGCCACCGACTACCTCATCACCCTCGAGACCCTTGAGAGCAACGACGAGATGACCGTGGAGGTAGAGCTCAACCAGATGTTCACCGACGACTACAGTCGTCTGCAGGCCCTCGGCAAGGAGATTACCCGCCGGTTGAAGGACGAAATACTTGTAACCCCGCGCGTGCGTCTCGTGCCCAAAGGCTCTCTGCCCAAGGCCGAGGGTAAGGCCGTGCGCGTGAAAGACTTAAGGAAACACTTTTAAAAAAAACATTGACCATATGACCATTAGCCAATTATCCATCTTTATTGAGAACAAGGCCGGAACATTGCTTCAGGTGCTTGAACTGTTGAAGAAAGCCGGCATTTCGCTGATAGCGTCCAACATAGCCGACAC
>CAVHDN010000120.1:0-6653 GCA_963634315.1 Flexilinea sp.
GACTGGCGACATATACGGTTTCTTGTATATTCCGCAAGGCACGGCCGACAAACTGCTTGCCAGTCGCCGTCCTAAGATTTCGTTCTACTATTCCATGACCTCGGTGACGGCCGGGGCTCTCGTGTTCCGCGATCTCAAGACCATATCCACACTCGGCTCAGCTGCAGTGGGTCAAGCCACACTGCGCGCCAAGGGACTCACCGACACACAAACGCAGACGTTTCTGCAACCCATTAAGATAGACCTGCACCAGATAGCCAACCCTTGGACCGACTACAACGTGTATCTATCTACCATGCTCGTACCTGGCGTGATAATGTTGTTCATATTCCTCATCACAGCCTTCTCCATTGGCACTGAGCTTAAGTTCGGACGTTCCAAGAAGTGGATGGCCATGGCCGACAACAATGTCGTGGTGGCACTTGTGGGCAAGTTGTTGCCACAGACGATAGTGTTTCTGCTGCTGACGCTCACCTACATGTATTATGTGTTCGGCACACTCAGTTTCCCGCACCATGGCTCTGCTCTCAACATGCTACTGCTTGCGGTGCTTACGGTGCTGCCGGCTCAAGGCTTCGGAGTGTTTGCCTTCGGACTGGTGCCGTCGTTGCGCATGTCCATGAGCATCTGCTCGCTTTGGGCGGTGCTGAGCTTCTCCATTGTAGGTTCGGCCTTCCCCGTGCCCAACATGGACTCCGAGCTTCAGGCTTTGTCTTGGCTGTTCCCATTGCGCCACTACTTCATAGTGTATGAGACAACCGTGCTCAACGGCTATCCCTTGGCTGGAGCCTTGCCTCATTTGCTGTCGCTTGCAGTGTTCGTTCTGTTGCCCATACCTGTGCTTGGCAAGATAAAGAACGCCATGCTAAAGTACGTCTATATTCCATAAAGCACAAGAAAGAACCAACATGAGCATAAAAAGCATAGTGAAAAGGATGAGACAGAGCCTGCAGGACATGTGCTACGTGTGGAAGCAGGAACTGAAGATGACGCTCCGCGACGAGGGCGTACTCTTGTTTGTCATCATCGTACCCCTCACCTACCCCCTACTCTACTCTTGGATATACAACAACGAGGTGGTGCGCGAGGTGCCCGTGGCTGTCGTGGATGAGTCGCACAGTGCCATGAGCCGTGAGTTCGCACGCCACTGCGATGCATCGCCCGACGTGCGTGTCGCCGCCTATGCCACCAACATGGAGGAAGCAAAGACCTTGATGCGCAACCGTGATGTCAGCGGTATCTACCATCTGCCGGCCGACTTCGCCACACGGCTCAACCAAGGGCAACAGGCTGTAGTGGGTGTTTATTGCGACATGAGCATCATGCTCAACTACAAAGCCATATACCAAACGGCATCGGCTGTGAGCCTCGACATGAACGCCCACATACAGACCAAGCTCGCAGGCAACCATACTGACCGCGAGGACGAGATAACCACACAACCGCTCGACTTCGACGAAGTGCCCGTGTTCAATCCTGCCGGAGGATACGGTTCCTTCATACTGCCCGCAGTGCTCATGCTCATCATCCAGCAGACGCTCTTGCTCGGCATAGGGCTCTCGGCAGGCACGGCGCGCGAGAACAACCGCTACAAAGACCTTGTACCCATCAGCCGCCACTATCAGGGAATATTCCGCATAGTGTTCGGCAAGTCGATGTGCTACTTTATGATATACGCCATCATGGCTTCATATCTCACCCTTATAGTGCCGCGACTGTTTGGCTTCGTCACCATTGGTCAGCCGGCACCGCTCTTCGCAGTGATAGTTCCCTATCTCTTGGCATGCATATTCTTCGGTCTTTGCCTGTCGTGCATGATACGCTACCGTGAGAACGTCATGCTGCTCGTGGTGTTCTCTTCGGTGCCACTGCTTTTCCTTAGCGGTGTGTCGTGGCCGCAGAGCAACATGCCGGGCATTTGGCAGAGCGTGGCTTGCCTCTTCCCATCTACTTTCGGCATAAGAGCCTACGTGCGCATCAATTCCATGGGAGCAACGCTTCAGGATGTAGCCACGGAGTACAATGCCCTTTGGACACAAGCGGCAGCCTATTTCCTGCTTGCCTGTGCAGTATATCGCAACCAGATACTTCGTGCTCGCCAACATGCACTCGAACGCTTGGGCTACATGAAGCGCAAACGCGAGGTTAGGCGTAGGCTTAAGGAACGTAACGTTGCCAGTCAGAGCAACAACAAAGGCTGACAAGCACATTTGCATCGTATCATTCCCAACGAGCAGAACAACATCTGCGCATCTTCTGAATACGAAGTAGTTATCATCTTATGTGTAGGCATGCCGAGCATACTACCAAAACAGCCCCAGCCTGGTTTACAGACTGGGGCTTATTATTGGAGGAGGGTTCTATAAATTAAGCTTTTGTGATTTATAGAACCACCATGAATACAAAGACTTAGAACTCCGCCTTTAGAGGAGCGGCCACGGCCGTGCGCAAAGCGTCTATGCGCAACAGCCATTCGCCCATGCTGCGGCAGTCATACTTGCTCCACGACGTACCGAAATAGTATGTTATTTTCTCTCCAACGCCAAGTGAGGCCTTGCGACAAAGCAGATGTCCGGCTATGTCACTGCCATTGGCTCCGGACTTTGTCACAGTTGACGTCACCCCACCTGAGGGGAACACAACACCCATGAACGTCTGGAAGTTGTGCGCTACCGGTTTGTCCGACGGGTCGGCGTAGGACACATAGTCATTGCCGAGCTTCACACTTGTGGTGTCGGCAGTGTGCAACACCAAACCGGAACAGAATGTGGCTGGACGCGTCAGACCGTCATACCAAACAGTGGTGCGGTTGAAGTTGGAGCCTTTGTCAAGACTCACTATGCGATGCTCCACCACAGCTGTGTCGCCAAGAAGTTTCACGGGATTGTATTCCAGTTCCACTGTGAAGCGCAGCGGCCCGTTGTCAAGTATGCGATAGGTGCGGTAGCAGTACGGGAAGAGTATGTTGTCGCCATCCATCAGTGCAGGTGTACCGCAACCCAACGAAGCACCTACCCCATAAGCATCAAGTCCATAGCCATGGTCAAGGTGATAGGACATAATGTGCTCTATGGAATCAACTGCCGCCTTGTTCACTCCCCTAAAGGGCTTTTGCTTGGCGTGCATCACTTCCTCTATATGGTAGCGTTCCTCCACTACGAGGTCGGGTGTGTTCTTCACCCACACATCATAACCGAACGACCGCTCCCCACGCTGCTGCAGTGCCGGGCCGTAGCAACGGTAAGCGCCATAATCGTTCTCCCATGCAATGTCGTCGAGCCTCTCGGGATATAAGCGGCCGTAGCACGTGTTGTGATAGACGGCAGGCACACCTTTCTTTACGGTATATACAGCCTTGCAGCCCGGTCGCACCGACACATCGAGCAGAAGCTTACCGTCGTGTGTAAGCTGATAGGTTTGTTCTTGGTTCACAGAGTTGAACACGCAGAACTGACGCCCTCCGCTTATGCCAAGACGAGAGAACACAGCTTGAGCGTCTATCTCCACCACCTCATGGCGCAGGTCGGGAGTGTCGTTTCTAAAGGTCAAGGTGAACGCCTTGTCGTCTGTAGCATTGACTGATCCATCGTCGAAGCGCACCTTCTCGCATGCGGCCAAGAGGAAGGCTCCTGTGCCGAAGTTGGTCACACTCTTCGCACTAAGCTGCTGTCCTTTCACGGCACGGTCGCCAATGGGTTGCACATAGCCCACCGAACCGTCAGCTTGTAAGGCCGTGCCCACGAGATATTGCCAAGCCTTATCAACCACAGGCTCATAGGTGGCTCTGTCGAGCAGTCCGTGGTTCATGCCCCACAACAGTCCGTAGGTGAAGAACGCCGTACCACTGGTCTCAGGACCTTCGGCCTGCTCGGGGTCAAGCATAGAGCGCGTCCAGTAGCCCTCCTTCTGCTGGCACTTTGCCACAGAGGCAGCCAGTTGGCGAAAGCGCGACACGAACAATTGGCGGTGCTTGTAGTCTTGCGGCATGTCGGTGAGCACCTTGGCCAAGCCAGCCAACACCCAACCGTCGCCGCGCGCCCAGAAGTCCTTCTTGCCGCTGTCGGTCTTGTGCTTCGGATAGACGTAGCGTCCGTCGCGGAAGTACAGTCCTGCCTCGCTGTCAAACATCAAACTGTCGGCGAAGCAGAAGTTGTCATACAGTTTGTCGAGATATTTAGTGTCGCCAGTGGCCTTGTATAGCTTGGTCATAACGGGCATCACCATGTACAATGCATCGGCCCACCACCAGAAGTCGGTCTCGGCCATAGCGCACTCACGGTCCATAACCTCCTTGGCACGCTCTATCTTGTAGGCATCGGGATTCATGGCATACATGTCCAAGTAGGTTTGAAAGCATATCTGCCAGTCGCCAAACAACACGTGCTGCTGCGACTCCCCGTAGTTGCGGTAGAGCCACTTCTTATGGTCGGTCTCTGTTGCACCGCTCCAATGGTTGTGGCGCGCCCAACGGTCGCTGTACTCCAGGAAAAGTGCGTTACCCGTGAGCTTGTACGCCTCCATGTTGCCTGTGAAATAGGCCGCATCGTCCCAAAACGCCTTCACTTCGGCTTTGCGTGTGGCCTGCCAATGGTCGTTTACCTTGTTGATAATCTCAATGGTTGTCGTTTTCGGCGCCACGGGCTTCTTCTTGGTCTTAGCCCCGACGGCCGCTTGAATGGCCACAGCGGCCACTACGACTGACAATAATCGTTTCATCATGTTCTTGTTAGTTGTTAAGGTGAGTATTAAAATGAATAGTTGTATCCAGAAAACATATCCTGAGTGTCATGTATGCAAGTGGGTATTCAAAATTCATTTTAAGCTCAATGGCTATTGCACCATTTATTATATATACGCTTGATTTTGAATACCCACTTAAAAGTATCCCATTCATAGGAGCCACGCCTCACATGGACGCAGGCATCACTTCATCTCAGCATTGAAGAAGTTTATGGCCTGACGGTAAAGGTGGTTGCGCGAGTTGCCTCCACGTATGCCGTGGTTGCGGTTGGTGTAGGTGTTCTCCTTGAAGTCTTTGTCGGCCTGCACGAGTGCTTCGGTATATTCGGCGGTGTTGCGGAAATGCACATTGTCATCGGCCAGTCCGTGGCAGATGAGCAGTGAGCCGCTAAGCTTCGACGCCCGAGCTATTGGGTTTATATTGTCGTAGCCCGAGGGATTCTCCTTGGGGGTGCGCATGTATCGCTCCGTATAGACTGTGTCATAATAGCGCCAACTGGTGACAGGTGCTATGGCCACGCCGGCACGGAACACGCTCCTACCCTCGCTCATGCTCATCAGAGTGTTCCAACCGCCAAAGCTCCATCCCCAGATGCCTATGCGGTTTTTGTCAACATAGCTCTGCTTGCCGAGCCAAAGGGCAGCCTCCACTTGGTCGCGTGCCTCCAGTTCGCCAACGTGCAGGTAGGTGCACTTCTCGAAGTCGGCACCTCGTCCGCCCGTGCCGCGGTTATCCACACAAACCACCACGTAGCCTTGCTGTGCAAGATACTGTTCGATGGCTGCGCCCTGGCCTGCCATGCCTATGTTCCAGTTGTTGAGCACCTGCTGACTGCCCGGGCCACCATACTGATACATGATTACAGGATAGCGCTTTGAGGCGTCAAAGTCTGCGGGCTTAATCATCCAACCGTTCAGCGTCACACCTTCGGATGTAGTAAATGAGAACAACTCACGACTGCCCGTGTCGTATGTAGCCCACTTGTCCTTGAGGGCCTTGTTGTCGATGAGCGTCACGAGGGTCTTGCCCGCATTGGTGTTGATGGTGTATTGCAACGGAGTGTTCAAGTCGCTCCATATGTTGATGAAGTATTTGAAACCTTCGCTGAATATCGCACTGTTCGAGCCCGCCTTTGCCGTGAGCCTTTCTGTCTTGCCATTGCGGTGCGACACATACACCTGCTTGTCCTGCGGTCCGAGCTGATTGGCAGAGAAATACACGTCGCCCGTGGCGTTGTCAACACCATACACATCGTTCACACACCATTTGCCATCGCCTATCTTGCGCTGCAACTTGCCCGAAAGGGAATAAAGGTAGAGGTGGGTGAAGCCGTCGCGGTCGCTTGGCATGAGTATGTAGTCGCCGGTTATCTTTGTGTCGGTCACGCTCATGCAGTCAACATACTTGTCAACCTTTTCGTTGACCACCCTTTGGCACACTGTGGTGAGCGGATTGGCCATATAGATGGAAAGGTCGTCCTGGTGACGGTTGATGGTGAACACTGCCACCTTGGTCGGGTCTTTCGTCATCACTATGCGCGGGATGTAGCCATCGGCATCGAGCGGCACCTGCAGTTTGCGCGTCTGGCGCGACTTGATGTCATAGCTAAGCACACTCACCTTAGAGTTGTCCTCGCCAGCCACAGGATATTTGTAGGTATAGAGTCCGGGATATTCGGCATAGTCGGTCTGCTCGGGACTTAATCCCTTGAAGAGTTGCATGGAGTATTGTTTCACGTTGCTCTCGTCGTAGCGTATCCAGCATATCTGTTTGCTGTCGGCGGTGAAGACCATGCTGCGCGAAGTGGAGAACTCCTCCTCGTTCACCCAGTCGGGCACTCCGTTTATTATCTCGTTGCGCTTGCCGTCGGTAGTCACTTGGCTCTCGGCGTTGTCGTAGAGCAGTTTCACTA
>CAVHDN010000121.1:0-6644 GCA_963634315.1 Flexilinea sp.
TCAGAAAGACAAGTATGGGGCGTGTCATGCGGAGTGCTTGCCGTTATTCAAAGGAAAACAATTACAACGGCAGCCTGCACGGCCGAGAAAGCATGTGTGTCCTCTTTGGTACAGACCGTCGTTGTGTTTTTTTTGACAATCCGTTTCTTATTGCTGTAAGGCTGCGAACAGTTTGTCCAAAGCCTCGTCAGCATTGCCACTCTCCATGAGAAGCGAGACAAATTTACTTCCTATGATTGCACCAGCAGCATTTTCTTGCGATGTTTCAAGCGTCTGCTTGTTTGAAATGCCGAAGCCAATCATTCGTGGGTTGCGCAGGTTCATGCTGTTTATGCGGTGGAAATACTCCTGTTTAGATTCATCGAAACTCTTTTGGGCGCCTGTCGTGGCAGCCGACGACACCATATAGATGAACCCGTCTGTGTGGTTGTCGATGAAGCGGATGCGCTCTTCGCTCGTTTCCGGTGTTATGAGCATGATTACACGCAGGTCGTAGCGGTCGGCAACTGGTTTGACAGTATTCAGGTAGTCATTGAATGGTAGGTCGGGAATAATCATTCCTGCCACACCACAGTCTTTGCAACTACGGCAAAACTCCTCTATTCCATATTGCATGATGGGGTTTAGATAGCCCATAAGTATTAAAGGAATGTTCACTCGGTCCTTAATTTCCTGTAGCTGAGCGAACAGTTTGGCAAGCGACATGCCGTTTCTTAGTGCTTTTGTTGCGGCGTCTTGTATGACGGGACCATCGGCCATGGGGTCGCTGAATGGTACTCCCACCTCCACCATGTCTATGCCTCGGCGTTCCAATGTCTTTATTATGTCACCCGTGCTGTTTAGTGTCGGGCATCCGGCGCAGAAGTATAGTGACAACAACTTGCGCTCTTTGTTTTCTTCAAACAGTTTGTTTATCTTGTTCATGGTTACATTTATATTTAAATGTTGATTGTGTCATAACGACAAATGGTTGCTTCTATTGCAACAAATTTTAAAATATTCGGCAGTATTTCTGCCTATGTCTTCACACCCTTTTAGAAAGTCGCCTCAAGTCTGGGAGAAAAGTGCCTCTTTTCTACCAGAAAAGCGCCTCATTTCTATGAGAAAAGCGCCTCTTTTCTACCAGATATTAGGCGCATTTCTTTTTGGTCCAATATTTTCGTTTGTCTTGACAAACCTTACCGAAGCTTGCTGATGAACTCTCTTACCTTGCCGATGTCTTTCACTCCAGGCTCTGTCTCGAAGCGAGAGTTGATGTCAACCCCCACCATTGAGGGGAGATTAAGTCTCTTTATGTCTTCAGCATCGCTCGGCCCTATGCCGCCGCTCAAGAGGAAAGGAGTGTTGCCGTGGTAGTTTTCGAGTGCCGACCAGTCGAAATGCTGTCCGCAGCCACCTCGTTCCTTACACTTGGTGTCGAACAAGAAGTAATCGACCAAGCCTTCGTATGCAGCGCATCTATCCGTGTCGTCCTTGTTTCCAATGCTTATCGCCTTGATGAACTTCACGCTTGGGTTTATGTCCGAGACCATGGTAGAGCGCAGGTTACGTATGAATGTTGGACTTTCATCACCGTGCAGCTGCACCAAATCCAGTTTGTAGTTCACCACTCTCGTTATGATGTTCTGTGCCGAGTCGTTTACAAATACCCCGACACGCTTTGCTTTTACAGTGTCGAAAGCGCTGCAGTCCTGCGGCTTGTCGGGCATGGTGCCAGTCAGCGACGGAACCATCTGCACATATCTTGGCGACTTTGGCCAGAATATCATGCCTATCCAATCGGCTCCAGCGGCAATGACATCGCTAATGTTGCCGCCTTCTCTCATTCCACATACTTTTACAATCATATCTTTCCTATGAATTCGTTTAACGCTTTGCCCGGATTGTCGGTCTTCATGAAGCTCTCTCCAATGAGAAAACCACCGTATCCAGCCATCTTAAGTTTCCTTACCGTTTGTGGGTCGGATATCCCGCTCTCGCTCACCTTTACCACATCTTGCGGAAGTAGTGGCGCGAGGCGCAGAGAGTTGTTTACATCGGTGATGAACGTGCCGAGATTGCGGTTGTTCACACCGCACAAGTCAGGCAAGTAGTCGGCATACTCCACCTCTTCTTCGCTGTGGGTCTCGAGAAGAGCCTCGAGCTGCAGCTCATGTGCCATGCGCAGCAGTTGGCGATACTCGTCCTTGCGCAAACATGCGGCTATCAGCAACACCGCCGACGCTCCGCAGAGCCGCGCCTGAAACAGTTGGTACTCGTCAATGACGAAGTTCTTGTAGAGAATGGGGATGTGCACACCGCTCTCCTTCGCTTTAGTAATGAACGAGTCACAACCTCCGAAGAACTTCTCATCAGTAAGTATGCTGATGGCTGCCGCCCCATTGGCCTGGTAGTCCAAAGGAACGACATCGGCCCGTCCGCTTTCCTTTATCCAACCCTTTGATGGCGACTTGCGCTTGAATTCTGCTATTATGCCAGATGCCGAGTCCTTTATGGCTTTGGCCATTGACGGCACCTTGTCGCCGAGCATTTGTTCCACCCGCACATGTATTTCCCTTTCGGGCACCTGCTCCTTGGCTTTCGCCACCTCAATGCGTTTCCACGCTACGATGTCGCTTAGCACGTCTTTCATTTATAGATGATTTTTGTTTGTCGAGTTTTTTTTTTATTTGCCGTAGCTTTCCATATACGTTTGCTCCGGATTGGCTTTACCCTTGTTGCCGAATATGTCCTTCAGCAGCTGTGTCGTGTTGCCTTTGATGATTATTCTGCCTGCCTCCCTTTTCCCATTGCATCGGAGCTTAAGAGTTAAGCTCAACAAACTTCCTGAATGTGGCGAGGGCCTTGCCGCTGTCCAGTGACTCGCGTGCTATGGCCATGCACTCTTCTATTGACTTCTTGCCCTTCTCGAGCACCTGTATGCCAAAGGCAGCGTTGGCCACCACAATGTCCTTTTGTGCTGGTAGTGAAGTGCCGGCCAATACGTTGTCGAATATCACCTTTGCCTCCTCTTCGGTCGCCCCGGCCACAAGCTCTTCAGGCTTTGCCGTGCTGAGACCTATGTCCTGCGGATTGAACACGCGCTCATAGTCGTTGGTGGTCACCTTGAAAGGTCCTGTGAGCGAAATCTCGTCGTAGCCGTCAATGCTGTTCACGATGGCGTAGTCAATGCCTATGCGGCGATAGACATTGCTGTAGAGCCTCATCTGGTCGAGGTTGGCCACGCCAAGCATCTGACATTGTGGCTTGGAGGGATTGACAATGGGCCCAAGCAGGTTGAAGCAAGTGGGAAACTGCAGAGCCTTGCGTATGGGTCCGACAAACTTCATGGCCTTGGCAAACAGTTGTGCGTGCAGATACACTATGCCGCACTCGTTGATGGAACGGTTCAGTTTGTCAATGTCGTCGGTGAAAGTAACACCGTGGTTGGCTATCACGTTTGATGCTCCGCTTGTGCTTGTGGCGGCGTAGTTGCCATGCTTGGCCACCTTATATCCCGCGCCAGCTATGACGAAGCATGCTGTGGTGGATATGTTGAATGTGTTCTTGCGGTCGCCGCCTGTGCCCACCACATCTATGTATCGGTCGCAGTCGAGAGGCACCGGTACGCCCGTTTCCAGTATTCCCTCGCGGAAACCGAGTAATTCATCCACCGTTATGCCGCGCATTTGCAGTGCTGTGAGCAGTGCTGTTATTTGTTCTGCGGGGTAGTCGTTGTGTGTTATGCCTATAAGTATGCCCTTAGTTTCCTCCTTTGTCAGTTCCTCATGGTTCAACACTCGGTTGAGAATGTCTTTCATCTGTTTCATAGTGCAAGTCCTTTGTTTTTTTTCTCGCAGCTTTTCCAGAGTGTCGCTCACCATTCGTGTGCGCAAAGTTAAACTTTTGTTTCGAAAAGATCACTTATTGAATGGAAAAGCTGCAAGGTCTTTCTGTTGTGAATTGATTTGTGTTTTTATATTGCCTGCGCAACATTGCGTCAGGCATTGATGAAGTTGGTCACAATGGTTCGTCCGTTGGGCGTAAGCACGCTCTCGGGGTGGAACTGTATGCCGTGAATGTCAAATGTTTTGTGTCTTAAACCCATTATCTGTCCCTCGTCGCTTGTGGCCGTCACCTCGAGACATTCGGGAAGACCGTCGGTCGCCACCACCCACGAGTGGTAGCGTCCCATGGTTATGCGTGGCGGAAGGCCTTTGAAGATGTAGTCGTTGCCCATTTGGTTGCCCTCGGTAGCCACACCGTGAAACACCTCACTGAGGTTTTCCAGCCGTGCGCCGAACGCCTCGCCTATGGCTTGATGCCCTAAGCACACGCCGAGCATGGGCTTTTTGCCGGCATAGGCCGCTATCACGTCCATGAGCAGTCCAGATTCGCGCGGTATGCCTGGTCCTGGACTAAGTATAAGCTTGTCGTATGCCTCCAAGTCGGCCAATTGGAACTTGTCGTTGCGCAGCACGGTCACCTCTGCCCCAATCTCCTTTATCAGGTGTGCAAGGTTATAGGTGAAAGAGTCGTAGTTGTCTATTATAACAGTCTTTGTCATAGTGTCTATGTGCTTCTTTTAGATTGTTTCCTTCTTGTTGCCTCATAAGGTTTCAGCCATGATTATGGCCCTGCGCAGTGCGCCCAGCTTGTTGTTCACCTCCTGCAACTCATACTCCTCGTTGCTCTTGGCCACAATGCCACCGCCTGCCTGGAACCACAACTCACCGTTGCGTGCCACAAAGGTGCGTATGGTGATGGCCTGGTTTAGGTCGCCGTTGAGCCCAATGAAGCCTATGCATCCCCCATAAGCCCCTCTGTTGTGCGGCTCATATTGGCTTATTAGTTGCATGGCTCTCACTTTCGGTGCACCGGAGAGCGTTCCGGCAGGGAAAGTGTCGATGAACGCCTTCACTGGGTCGGCTCCCTTGTCAAGCTCACCGCTTACCCTCGACACGAGGTGTATCACATGTGAGTAGTATTGCAAGTCTTTGTAGAACTCCACCTTCACGTCGTGGCAGTTGCGGCTAAGGTCGTTGCGCGCCAAGTCCACAAGCATCACATGTTCAGCGTTCTCTTTCGGGTCGTTGCGCAGATACTCGGCTCCCTTGCGGTCGGCTTCGGCATCGCCTGTGCGCTTTGTCGTACCGGCTATAGGGTCTATGTAAGCTCTCTTGCCCTCTATTCGACAATGGGTCTCTGGCGAAGAGCCGAATATGCGGAAACCGCCGAAGTCGAAGTAGAACAAGTATGGCGATGGGTTTACCGAGCGCAGTGTGCGGTAGAGCTTGAAGTCGTCGCCCTCAAAGCGTTGCACGAAGCGTCGCGAGAGCACTATCTGGAACACATCGCCTCTCATGCAGTGCTCTATGCCTCGCCTTATGTTGGCCTTGTGCTCCTCGTCGGTGAGCGTCGATGTGGTCTCGCCTACAGCCCGGAAGGGGTAGGCGTGAGCCTTGTCGTTGTTCATCAAGCGCATAAGGTCGTCTATGCATTCTTCATCGCCAAGCGTCACTATGGTGAGGCGGTTGCTGAAATGGTCGAACACGATTATGTCGCGGTAGAGTATGTACATTATGTCGGGCGCGTCGTTGCGCTCCATGGTAGCATCCTTCACGGCTATGTTCTCGAAATAGCGCACAGCATTGAACGAAGTGTAGCCGTACAGGCCGCACACTTTGCTGCTCTCGCCCTCTATACGGAACCTTTTCATGAAGTCGTTTATTGCCTTGTCGGTGCCGTAGCCGGCGTTTATGTCATGGCTGTCGGTACTGCCATCGGGCAAAGCCGCTGTCGCCACCCCGTGCGCCACCGAGATGGAGGCCAAGGGATGTACACATATGAACGAACGGCTGCTGTTGGCGTCGTGGTAGTCGCTACATTCCATCAGCGCACTCTGCGGACACACGTCGCGTAGTCTCATATACACCCCCACGGGAGTGTGCAAGTCGGCCAGCATGCCACGTGTCCTTGTTGTATATCTGAAAGTTTTTGTGTCAGAAGTTTCCATATTCACCTGCCATTTCTTTATGAGTCAAATAAGTTTCCACATCCTTGTCGCCACGTCCGCTTACTGTGAGCACCACCACGTCGTCGGGCTTGAAGTTCTTCTTTTCCTTTTCCAGTGCGGCTATGGCGTGCGCACTCTCCAAGGCAGGTATTATGCCCTCCATACGTGTCAGTTCATAGGCGGCTTTCACAGCTTCGTCGTCATTGATGGAATATACTGTGGCGCGGTGCTGCCTTGCCAAGTTTGCATGTATGGGGCCTATGCCGGGATAGTCGAGTCCGGCCGATATGCTCTCCGCCTCCATTATCTGCCCGTCGGGGGTTTGCAATACCAAAGTCTTTGCCCCGTGCAGTATTCCCGCACATCCCTTGGAAATGGTAGCCGCTGTGTGTCCGCTGTCGGCTCCAAGGCCGCCAGCCTCTGCCAGTACTATCCTCACACGCTCGTCGTTGATGTAGTGGTAGATGGTTCCTGCGGCGTTGGAACCTCCACCCACGCACGCCATGATTGTGTCGGGGTAGTCGCGTCCTGTCTTTTCCAGCAGTTGTTCCTTTATTTCCTTAGATATAATGCTCTGCAGTCGTGCCACCATGTCGGGATAGGGGTGTGGGCCTACGGTCGAGCCTATTATATAAAAGGTGTCCTGCGG
>CAVHDN010000122.1:0-6631 GCA_963634315.1 Flexilinea sp.
GCTCGGGAGTCTTCATTATGGAGTTGCCCCCTATGTAGCGCAGGCGGAACTCCTCGTCGTCGTCCTTGGCGCGCGGCTTTATCATCCAGCACACGAGCCCCTCTATCTGCGGTATGAACCATATGAGGACGAAGGTGTTGCACACGTTGAACGCCGTGTGGAACGTGGCGAGCACCATCGACAGCTTGGTGGCGCTAAGTCCGCCTCCGCCCATCGGGTCGTAGTTCACTATACCGCACACCATGTTGACGAACGGATAGAACAGGCACAGCACCCACACCACGCCGAACACGTTGAACACCAAGTGGCTCATGGCCGCACGGCGCGCCTGCACATTGCCTCCGAGGGCGGCGAGGTTGGCGGTGAGCGTGGTGCCGATGTTCTCGCCCATGACCAAGGCTATGCCCAAGTAGATGGGCAGCACGCCGCTGGAGCACAGCACCATGGTTATGGCCATGAGCGCAGCCGACGACTGAAGTATGCAGGTGAGTATGGTGCCTATGAACAGGAAGGCGAATATGGTCCAGTATTTCTGCACGTCCCACGAGCTGAAGAAGGCCACAAGGTCTTTGTTGTGGCCGAGGTCCATCTCGTTGCCCGTGGCGCTGAGCATGGCCAGGGCGTAGAACATGAACGCTATGCCGAAGAGGAAGTCGCCCGTGTAGCGGTGCTTGCGGGTGTAGATGAGCAATATGGCCACCACGAAGGCGGGATAGACCACGTTGGTGAAGTTGAACGAGAAGCCCAAGCTCATTATCCACGCGGTGAGCGTGGTGCCGATGTTGGCTCCCATGATGACGGATATGGCCTGCGCAAGGGTGAGCAGCCCGGCGTTTACAAACGACACGGTCATCACCGTCGTGGCGGTGGACGACTGCACCGAGGCGGTTACGAACATGCCGGTGAGCATGCCGGTGAAGCGGTTCTTGGTCATGGTGCCGAGTATGTGGCGCAGTTGCGAACCGGCCATCTTCTGAAGGGCTTCGCTCATCACCTTCATGCCGTAGATCAGCAGGGCCAGTGCTCCGATAATCTTAAAAAATATCCAAATCGACATATTTATATATAAATTGTTTATTCTGCTTTTTCACATTGTCAGGAAAAGGGAGTAACTTTACATCGCAAACCCGCTTAATTGTAACAACAATGGAACAAGTAATACAAATTCGGTGCAAAAATAACAAAAAAACCAAAGACATCCGCATCGGGAGTACACTTTCTGACATTTTCAGAGAGTTCGGCCTTGACATGGAGTACGGGCCTGTAAGCGCGAAAGTGAACAACAAGGTGGAGGGCATGCACTACCGCGTGTATCACAGCAAGGACGTGGAGTTTCTCGACCTGCACTCACCATCGGGCCAGCGCACCTACACGCGCAGCCTTTTCTTCGTGCTCTGCAAGGCGGTGCACGACCTATTTCCCGAAGGGCATGTGTGCATAGACATCCCCGTGTCGAACGGCTACTACTGCGATATGCGCATAGGACGGCCGCTGACCCTAGAGGATGCCGACAACATAAGGGCGAAGATGCAGGCCATAATAGACGCCCGACTGCCCATAGTGCGCCACGAGTGCACCACAGAGAAGGCCATAGGCATATTCGAGCGGATGGGCTACACCACCAAGGTGAAGCTGCTGAGGGGCTTGGGCTCGCTCTACACCACCTACTACGAGATAGACGGTTTCCCCGACTACTACTATGGCTCGCTGCTCACCAACACGTCGGAACTGCGACTTTTCGGCCTGGAGAAGATGCACGACGGACTGCTCCTCCGCATACCCTCCACCACCGACCCATCAACGCTCTGCCCCATGGTGCGGCAGGACAAGATGTTCGAGATATTCAAGGAGCACCACCGCTGGCAGGGACTGCTGGGACTGTGCACCATAGGCGACTTGAATGAAGCGGTTGACCGCAACCTCACCACGCAGCTCATCAACCTGTCGGAGGCGTTGCAGGAAAAGAAAATAGCACGCATAGCCGACACCATAGCCGAGCGCGAAGGCGTGCGCATGGTGCTCATAGCCGGACCGTCGTCTAGCGGCAAGACCACCACATGCAAGCGTTTGTCGGTGCAGCTCCTGGCAAGCGGACTGCGGCCTGTGCCAATATCGCTCGACGACTACTTCGTGGACCGCGAGAAAACTCCCGTTGACCAAAACGGTGACTTCGACTTCGAGAGCCTCTACGCCCTCAACTTGCCTCTGCTCAACGAACAGATGAACACGCTCTTCGCCGGTGGCGAGGTGGAACTGCCTAAGTACAACTTCCAGTCGGGACGCAGCGAGCGCAGCGGTCACAAGCTGAAACTCGGAGAAAACGATATTCTCGTAGTGGAGGGAATACATGCTCTCAACCCGGAGCTTACGGCGCAGATACCGGACAGCAAGAAGTTCCGCGTCTATGCTTCCGCACTCACCACCATCCTCATTGACTCGCACAACTATGTGCCCACGACCGACAACCGTCTGCTGCGCCGCATCATACGCGACTATAAGTATAGAGGAGTGAGCGCACGGGAGACCATACGCCGATGGCCGTCGGTGCGCGCTGGCGAGAACAAGTGGATTTTCCCCTATCAGGAAAACGCCGACATGATGTTCAACACAGCCATGCTTTTCGAACTTGCGGTCATAAAGACGCAGGCAGAACCGCTGCTCGAACAAGTGCCCGAGAACGCCGAAGAGTACAGTGAGGCGTGCCGACTGCTGAAGTTCCTGAGATATTTCAAGCCCATACCCTACAACTCTGTGCCGTTCACATCGCTCTTGCGCGAGTTCCTCGGCGGCAGCACGTTCAAGTATTGAGTAATGTAAACTCGCTTCTGCTCACATTGCTAAGAGAGGTCTTCTACTATAATACACCGTAAAATATAAGCTGCATCCCGGACAACCCGCTTTCAGTTGTCGGGGATGCAGTTTTTCTTAATGCAGAAGCATACGTCTTCGCAGCCTAAACCATAGCTTTAGCCTTGCTAAAGGGCATGTTTAGCTCTTCTAAAGAGCATGTTTAGCCAAACCACGGATGTTTTTACATGTAGCCTAGCCAGCGCAGTATGTCGTTGAGATTGGCCACTACCATGAGCAGAATGAGTATGCCGAAGCCCACATACTCGGCGCGCAGCATGAACGTCTCGCTCGGCTTGCGGCGCGTGATCATCTCATAGAGCAGGAAGAGCACGTGGCCTCCGTCGAGCGCGGGTATAGGCAGGATGTTCATGAAGGCGAGTATGATGCTAAGGAAAGCGGTCATGCGCCAGAACATGTACCAGTCCCACACGGGCGGGAACAGGCTTCCGATGGCTCCGAAACCGCCGAGCGACTTGGCTCCGTCGGCAGTGAACACGTATTTGAGGTCGTCAACATAGCCGGCCAACACGTTCACTCCATATTTCACACCTGCGGGAAAACTCTCGAAGAAGCCGTAGATCTTCGTGACCGGCTTGTACATCTGAGCCAGAGTCTGCGGGGCGAAGCCTAACTTCAGGTCGGCGGAGAGCACCACAGCCACTGTGTCGCGCTGGGCGGAGTTGTCTGCACGGTCTATCACCACCGTAGCCTTGCGCACCTTCATGCTGTCGGCAGAGGTAGTGGCTGCAGCCATCATGTCGGCCAGTTTTCCCGTCTCAAAGGTGAATTCGTTCCACGAGCTGACGGCTTTCCCGTTAATTCCCACAATGCGGTCACCGCGCTTGATGTTCGCTTTGGCCGCTGCAGAACCGGGAATGACGCTGTCAACCACCGAGGGAATGAGAGGGCGAACAAACGCCGGGTCGGCCTTGAGCATGTTGAGCATGTTCAGTTCGCCGGGCAGACTCAAGCTCATGGCCTTGCCGTCGCGCACAATATCAACGCGTGTAGCCTCCGAAAGGTCACGGTAGAGGTCGGCGTTGAAGTCCTTGAACGTCACCTTGTCGGTTCCCACGAGAATGTCGCCGTCCTTGAAGCCGTATCTCTTGGCCTCCGAGTTGAAGGCCATACCGTTGGTCATGTTGGCCACGGGAATGTAGGTGTCGCCCCAGTGGAAGAGTATCATGGAGTAGATGAACAGCGCCAAGAGGAAGTTGACCAGCACACCGCCCACCATGACCAGCAACCGCTGCCATGCGGGCTTGGAGCGGAACTCCCACGGCTGTGCGGGCTGCTTCATCTGTTCAGTGTCGAAACTCTCGTCTATCATGCCGGCTATCTTGCAGTAGCCGCCCAGAGGGAGCCAGCCCACGCCGTAAGTAGTATCGCTGTGCTTCGGCTTAAACTCGAACAGATGGAACCAAGGGTCGAAGAACAGGTAGAACTTCTCCACCCTGATACCGAAGAGTCGTGCAAAGAAGAAGTGGCCGCCCTCGTGGAGCAGCACAAGTAGGGATATTGCGAGCATGAACTGCAACAGCCTAATCAAGAAAATCTCCATTTTGTTGTCTTGTTTGTTTCGTTAAATGTTTGCCGAAAGTGGCGTTCTGTTATATATATAGTGTTTGTGTTTGCCTTAACCCCTTGCCATAAGCTCAGTGGCTATCCGCCGCGCCTCGTGGTCGGTGGCCACATAGGTGTCGTAGGAGGGCGAAGCGTCGAATGTGGCTTTCGCCATGGTCTGCTCTATTATGTCGGCCATCTGCATGAAGCCGCAGCGGTCTTCAAGAAATCCACGGTTGACTATCTCGTTGGCCGCATTGACTATGCACGGCATATTGCCTCCCTTGCCTAGGGCCTCGAAAGCCAGTGCGAGGCAGCGGAACTTTGCGGTGTCGGGACGGAAGAACTCAAGGGGCTGTTTGAAAAGGTCGAGCCGCGCTGAGGAGAGCGGCAGACGCTCGGGATAGGAGAAAGCGTACTGTATGGGCAGACGCATGTCGGGTATGCCCAGCTGTGCCTTTACTGCACCGTCCTTGAACTGCACGGCGCTGTGCACTATGGACTGTGGATGTACAAGCACCTCTATCTTGTCGGGGCTCACGCCGAAGAGCCATTTAGCCTCAATCACCTCAAAGCCCTTGTTCATCATGGTTGCACTGTCTATGGTTATCTTTGCGCCCATATCCCATGTGGGGTGGCGCAGTGCGTCGGCCTTTGTCACGGAGGCCAAGCGGTCGGCAGGCAGATTGCGGAAAGGGCCTCCACTGGCGGTGAGCAGCAGTTTCTCTATCTCGCACGGCTCACCCGTGAGGCATTGGAATATGGCCGAGTGCTCGCTGTCAACGGGAATGATGGGCGTGTGGTACTCCTGAGCCAACTGGCAGATGAGTTCACCGGCCACCACGAGCGTCTCCTTATTGGCCAGGCAGATGGTCTTGCGGGCCCTTATGGCGTGGATGGTGGGCGAGAGTCCCGCAAAGCCCACCATGGCGGTGAGCACCATGTCTATAGGCCCCGCCTCCACAATGCCGTCAAGTGCGTCGCTTCCAGCAAACACCTTTATGTCAGGCTCGTCGGCGAGCAGTTGCTTCAGATGGTCATAGTGCGCCTCGTTGGCTATCACGACTGCGGCAGGCTTGAACTTGTGCGCCTGTTTGGCTAACAGTTCCACTTGGTTGTTGGCCGTGAGACAATACACCTCATACCTGTCGGAGTGCTCCTCTATCACCTCAAGGGCTTGTGTGCCTATCGACCCAGTAGAACCGAGTATGGCTATTTGTTTCTTTTCCATTTCTTCTTTTGGTGTTCAGATGTCGGTGAGCCCTTCGGGCAGACGCATCCTTAGTGTTTTCAACGTCTTGTCGGCTTCCACCACAAGCTCGTCCTGAGCCGGCACGAGCAGTCCGTTGTCGAGTTCAAACAGCGTGTTGGCCGTCGTGTCGTCGATGGCGGCTATGTAGCCTATGCTCTTGCCCGTGCGGTCGTCCACGATGGCGTAGCCTATCAGCTCCATGCACGACATCTCGCCGTCGTCGCTGTCGGAAAGGCTTCTCGGGAAGAACACGTCGCAGCCCGTAAGTTCAGCCGCCCGCTGTTGTGTGTCGATGTCGCAAAACTTCACGAGCGCGGTCTCGTTGCCGTGGAAGCGGTATTCCTCCATGAAGAAAGGCACGAGTATGCCGTCGATACACAGCACCAGATAGTCAGCATCTACACGGTCGAACACATCGTCATCGAAGCGGAACGTCACCTCGCCAGACACTCCGTGCGGTTTGCCCAAACGCCCTATCTTAAAAACCTCGTCTTCTCTTATCATTTCTCCGTCCTACTCTATTCGCTGTATTTTCGCTCCCATACTGTTAAGCCGCAGCTCAATGTCCTCGTAGCCACGGTCTATTTGCTCAATGTTGTCTATGCGACTGTTGCCGTTGGCGCTCATTGCGGCTATAAGGAGGGCTATTCCAGCACGGATGTCGGGACTGGCCATGCGCCCTCCACGAAGACGTATCTTGTGGTCGTGGCCCACAACGACGGCCCTGTGAGGGTCGCAGAGTATTATCTGTGCGCCCATGTCGATGAGCTTATCCACGAAGAACAATCTGCTCTCGAACATCTTTTGGTGGAAGAGCACACTTCCGCGAGCCTGCGTCGCCACCACTATAAGTACCGATATGAGGTCGGGGGTGAGCCCTGGCCACGGAGCGTCGGCCAAGGTCATTATGGTTCCGTCGATGAACGTCTCCACGTTAAGGTGGTTTTGCTGTGGCACGATGAGGTC
>CAVHDN010000123.1:0-6583 GCA_963634315.1 Flexilinea sp.
TAGCCTACCGGATAGCCAATGGATAGTTTCTACACAAGATACTGGCTGCTTATGCTCTCGTTGTTGATGACACGCCTGATAGTCTCGGCGAACATTGCAGCAACCGAGATCTGCTTCACCTTAGCGCAGCGGTTAGAATAAGGAATAGAGTCGGTGAAGACAATCTCCTCAAGCGACGAGTTCTGCACCCGCTCGCTTGCCGGGCCGCTCATGACACAGTGCGAAGCGCACGCCCTCACGGTCTTTGCCCCAGCCTCCTTCATGATGTCGGCGGCCTTGGTTATAGTGCCGGCCGTGTCCACCATATCATCGATGATGACCACGTTCTTGTCCTTCACGTCGCCGATGATCTGAATGCTGTCAACGACATTGGCCCTCAGGCGAGTCTTGTTGCAGAGCACGAGCGGGCAACCGAAGTACTTCGCATAGGTGTTAGCGCGCTTCGAGCCACCCACATCAGGCGATGCTATGACCATGTCCTTGAGCTTGAGGCTCTGCAAATAAGGCAGCAGCACGCCCGAAGCATACAAGTGGTCAACGGGGACATTGAAGAAGCCCTGTATCTGGTCGGCGTGCAAGTCCATCGTAATCAGTCGGTCGATGCCCGCCACACTCAGCAAGTCGGCCACGAGCTTAGCGCCTATGCTCACCCTCGGCTTGTCCTTGCGGTCCTGTCGCGCCCATCCGAAATACGGGATTACCGCGTTCACGCTGCGAGCCGAAGCCCTTTTCGCCGCATCCATCATGAGCAAAAGCTCCATCAAGTTGTCTGAATTGGGGAATGTGCTCTGCACCAAGAACACGTCGCGCCCACGTATAGACTCCTCATAGGACACCGCGAACTCGCCATCGGAGAACTTTGTTATCAGCAGCTGCCCCAGCGGACAGTCCAGGCTTTGGCAGATTTTCTCTGCCAGGTATCTCGAGTTTGTGCCCGAGAACACCATGTAAGAGTTGTTTTCGCTCATTATCTGATTATATAAATATTCGTCTTTTTTTGTTTTGTCTTAACGGGCCCTTCAGCCCACCATCTTGCGCAGACGCTCGAAGTGAGCCATGAGGTCCTTGTAGTCCTGCTGGTGGTGAATGTCGAACCTGTTCCAAAGGTCGTCGCCCACCACAACGCCGCCGAAGCCCAAGTCCTTGGCCATGGCGATGGTGTCCATCCCCACGCCGCCGTAGGCATAGACCCTTTTGTCTATAAGCCCCTGGCCCGCCGCCTCCTGCAGCTCCGCCGCCGAGTAGGCCTGACTGCCGTCAGCATCGGCCTTGCCGCCGAACGTGTGCGCCAGAAACACATAGTCGGCCTTGCGCCCCATGTTGCGCAGCTCGTCCATCGAGTGGCACGTCGTGCTGAAGTGCCCCCTGTAGCCCTGCGGCATGTCGTCCTCGCCCCTGTCCAGATGAATGCCCCGTAGCTTGTATTCCTCCTTGAGATAGAAGTGGCCGTGCACCGTTATCTTGTCATACGCATCGTCTGAGAGCAGAGTCAGCAGCCGTTCCGAGTACAAAGGCGCCGACGCCGGTTTGCACAGATGCAAGTTGTCCAATCCCTCATCGAAAAGCGAAGTGAGTATTTTGTCCTCCTCCACGAAGAACGTTGGTTTTGTCAATATAACAAGTTTCATGCAGCCTATGCCTCTTTTTCAAGTGCAAATGTAATACTTTTATAGCAATAAACAAACCATAGTGCAATAAAGTTGCTCTGCCCGATGGCCCCATGCGTCATCTTGAGCCTATGTAGAGACACACCATGCCCAGCATGACCAAGATGAGGTCCACCAGCTTCGACTTGAGGTTCTTTTCGTGGAAAGCCACAGCCCCGAAGAGGAAGCTCACCACCACACTGCCCCGGCGCACCATCGAGACTATGCTTATCATGGCTCCCGGCAGGCTGAGGGCATAGAAATAGACGAAGTCGGCGGCACTGAGAAACACGCTTATGAAGACTATCGTCCAGTCCCAGCGGAAGGGCGTGGTGTGCTTGCGGTGAGGCCACCACAGCAGCATGAGCATGCCCCCCATCATGAAGCACTGATACACGTTGTACCAGCTCTGCACCATCATGGTGTCGAGCCCCGCGCCACCCTCGGCCGCAGGCGCCATGAGATACTTGTCGTAGAGTCCGCTCACCGCCCCGAGTGCCGCCGCCCCCACTATCATCCATATCCACTTGTCGTGCTTGAAGTTGATGCCTTCCTTGCGCCCGCTGCGGCTCAGCATGAAGAACGACACCACCGCCAGCAGCACACCGGCCCACTGCCACAGGTTGAGCCTCTCGCCAAACACCAGCAGAGCGCCCACGAGCACCATGACCGGCCGTGTGGCGTTGATGGGACCTACGATGGTGAGCGGCAGATGCTTCATGCCGAAATAGCCGAGCACCCACGAGCTGAGCACAATGCAACTCTTGAGCAATATGAAGCGGTGCACCTCCCAGCCGCCGCTGCCCACGTGGAATATGGTGCCGTCGAGCAAGCCCGTGCTATGGCTCAGCACTATGAACGGAAGGAAGATGAGCGAGGAGAACAGAGTGTTGAGGAAAAGCACCGGTATGACGGCATTGCCGCCAAGCGACTTTTTCTTGAACGAATCGTAGAAGCCGAGCAAAGCGGCCGAAAGGAAAGCCAAGACTAACCACATATATCCTAATACTTTATATCCACCAGAAACAACGCGTTGGCCGGCATCGACTCCCCTGCAGCCGTGCGCCTGCCTCCCTCCACCACACGGCAGAAGTCGTCCACGCTCATGCGCCCCCGGCCCACCTCTATGAGTGTGCCCACCACAGCCCTCACCATGTTGCGCAGAAAGCGGTTGGCACTAATCTCAAACCGCCACGCCACGGGCGACAGCTGCACCCATCTGGCACAGGTCACGCGGCAGAGCGTCGTCTTCACGTCGGCATGGCTCTTGCAGAAAGCGCCGAAGTCGTCATAGTCCAGCAGCCTCGCCGCCGCCTCGTTCATGGCCCCGAAGTCCAGGGGATAGCGCAGTTCGCAGGAGTAGAAGCGCAGGAAAGGCTCCTTGTCGGTGTGTATATAATAATGGTAGGTACGCTCCGTTGCGCTGAACCGCGCGTGCTTGTCCGGCTCCACCGGCTCCACCCCCGCCACGCTAATGTCGCGCGGCAAGAGGCGGTTCAGCTTGTAGGCCAGCGTGGCGCAGTCGAAGGGCGCCTGGGAGTCGAAGTGGGCCACCATCTTGCGCGCGTGCACGCCCGTGTCGGTGCGCCCCGCCCCCACCACCGTAGCAGTCTCGCCGAGCAGCAGCGACAAAGCGCGCTCCAGCTCCGCCTGCACCGTGTTGCCGTTGGGCTGCACCTGCCAGCCGTGATAGGCCGTGCCGTCGTAGGCGAAAGTGATGAAATAGCGTCTCATAAACTCACACACACTTTGTTGTTGCTGTCCTGTTCTTTCTCTTCCCCTCAGCGCACCCTCAGTCCGTCGCCCACCTTTATCTGGTAGTCAGGACCAAGACCGTTGAGCTTGTACAGGCTCTTCAGCCTTATGCCGTAGAGCTGCGCAATGGTGTACATCGACTGTCCCTGGCGCACATAGTGCAGCCGTCCCTTGTAGCTCTTCGGTGCCTTCGTGCGCTTCTTCTTCAGATACACTATGTCGCCCTCGGCCAGCACAGCGTCCTTGTCGCGCTCGTTGTACTTCGCTATGCGGCGGCGCGACATTCCCACCTCCTCGGCTATCGAGGCAAACGTGTCGCCCCGGCGCGCCTTCACATAGTAGTTGTCGTTGAACTGATATATGGCGTGCAGCGCCGCCCCGCCCACCGTGTGGTCGTGGCTATGCCTGGCGTAGAACTTGTCGTACGACTTCGCCCTGTCATACTCATAGAGCTTGTAGAGCTGAATGATGTCAATGAGCCTGTCGGCATACCTCGGGTTGGTGGCATATCCAGCCGCCTTCAGCCCCCTTGCCCATCCCTTGTAGTCGGTGGTGGAGAGGCTGAACAAGCTCCTGTAGCGCCGCCCCGTGGCCAGGAAGCGCGAGTGGTCCTCGTAGCTCTCATACACGCTTCCGTAAGCCCTGAAGCACTCGTTCGACTCGTCGTCGTCGAAGTGCACCGTTGCCCCGCTCCACGTGTGGCACTTTATGCCGAAGTGGTTGTTGCCCTTGCGCGCCAGCTCGCTTCCCCCCGCGCCCGACTCCAGCAGACCCTGCGCCAGCGTGATGCTCGCCGGTATGCGGTAGCGCTTCATCTGCTCTATGGCCAGGTCCTTATATTGGTTGATGTATTGCTGATAGGCACTGTTCCACCGCGACTGCCCCCACGCGCCAGCCACCCACAGCAGCATGCACGCCACCGGGCAGCAGAGCCTCAAACGGGCCGAAGCGGAAGAAAAGAAACGCTCACTCATTTTTTCAATTTGACTGCAAAAATACGGAAAACAATCGAGTTACACGGCTTTTTTCCTTAATTTTGCAAGAAAACGAACACGCCATGCACAAGACAACCATCACCACCACCCTAACCATCTGCCAGCCCGACGAGCTTAGCCCCATTGACCAGCAGCTCATAAGAGCCGCCAAGGAAGCCACCTCACGCTCCTACTCCAAATATTCCGCCTTTGCCGTGGGAGCCGCCGTGCTGTTGTCCAACGGCGAGACCATAGTGGGGTGCAACCAGGAGAACGCCGCCTTCAGCGCCACCATCTGCGCCGAGCGCACCGCCCTCTTCTCCGCCGGCGCCCAGCATCCCGACAGCGCCGTAGCGGCCATAGCCATTGCCGCCAAGACCGGCGGACAGTTCACCCCCGAGCCCGTTACCCCCTGCGGCACCTGCCGACAGGCCCTGCTGGAGACCGAGCAGCGGTTCGGGCGCGCGGTGCATATAATAATGTATGGCGCCAACCGCACTTTTGTCGTTGACGGAATAAGGAGCCTCATGCCCCTGTCGTTTTCAGAGGAGTCGATGTAAAAAAAGCGCACACGCTCGAATAGGGGTAGTGAACTTATGCGGGCGTGTGCGCCAAAAGGTTGGTCTTTACAATAACCTAAGGTTGTGCGACAGGTCGAACGGTGAGGCCCCAGAAGCGAGCACCTTTACCTTCGTTGGTGCATGTACTATTATTCAATCGGAAATAATATGCCTGAGCTGTATTTTCAGAATTTAGCGTACTCGACCAATAGAAACCAACCGAATTATGGTTTATTAAAGAGCTATTGGATTGGTAACATCCCGAAGCTGGAATAAATATACTTTTGCCGTTCTTCTTGCTTTTTACCGTATAGCCGCTGACTGTCTCACTTGATGAAATGGTCTTGCTTGTCCAATTCCAAGCGCAATTATTGGCATTATAAAGTTCTGCGAACTCCGCTTGGGTCGGTATGCGGCAGAGAGGACTCCATTTCACAGAAGCAACGTCCTCCTCGCTTTCAAGAACGGTCTTTTTGTCCGTGGAGTTGTATTTCGTCAAAGTTGCTGAAGTCTCACCAAGCTTGTACGTTTTCCATGAGCCGAACGATGTTTTTGTTTCAGTCTCGCCCCAAGCATAATAGTTACCATAGTCGGTGGCTGTCTCGGCTCCAACATTGGTCTCCGCCCAAAGCAAGCCGCTAGGCAAGCCAAGGTCAATGAACTTGTGACCGTTTATTACATACTCATAGTCGGTTGTCACTTTCACCACCTTCGCCTTTGCACGCGTCATCTCTGCCGTTGCGGTTGTTGACGACAGTTTTATGCCACCAGCCACCTCTATTGTCAAGTTGTATGTGCCTGTAGCCACGGGGAGATAAAACACGCCAACGCCATCCACTGTGGCGTTTGAATAGGTGAAGGTCACTGTCTTCCCTTCCTCTGACGCTTCTGTCTTTATCTCAGGAGCTTCATCAGACAAGTTTGCCGTAAAAGCTCCGCAGAGTTTGTTGCTTGCCTCCGTCACCTTCACCGTGCCGCTCTCTGCCGGCATCTTGTCAATCTTCAGACAAATCACGCCACCAAGGTGCTTGAACGTTACCTCATTGCCATTCACTTTGCCGAACATAGGCGTATAGAAGTTGTTGCCGTCCTTGTCGGTGAGCACCGTCTGTCCCACCTTGTCGTAGGTGTAATTGTCTGGCAGACTATAGGTCAGTTGGTTGCCGGAGAGACTATGGTTCTCGTTGTAAGGATATACAGCATATTCACCCACGCCGCCTGTCACAGTGCCGCTGAATGTAGCCGTGCCCCCACCTGCGCCTGACGCAATGGCAAAAGAGTTGAACTTGCCTTCGCCTTTTGACCATACACCTATTGCATCGCTGGTCTGCCAGTAGGCTTTGCCTTCGCTGTCGAAGGCGAGGCGTGTGGCAGGTTCATTGCCTGGCTGATAGGCTGTAAGGGTTACTTCTACCGGATTATTAGAGTTTTCGTCGCTTGAACAAGCCACTGCCAGTGCGGCAATGGCACAAGCTGCAACCGTATGCAGCGCAAACTTAAGTTTTTTCATGCTTGTTGTCCTCGTGTTTGTTTTACCCTTCCCACATGTTATCATCGTCCGTGTGGCTCTTTGCATTGCCGCTCTCATCAAGCCCTTCCCATTGGAGATTTTCAACTTGGCAATTGCTAACACTACTATTGCTTGCAC
>CAVHDN010000124.1:0-6549 GCA_963634315.1 Flexilinea sp.
CCGGTGACTGTGCAGTGTAGTAGGTGCAGATTTCCAAGCTGCACACTGGCGCACAAGGTCGCACTTCGGAGAAGCGCTCCTACTAGCAAGCCCAGTGACTGCGCAGTGTAGTAGGTGCAGATTTCCAAGCTGCACACTGGCGCACAAGGTCACACTTCGGAGAAGCGCTCCTACTAGCAAGCCCGGTGACTGTGCAGTGTAGTAGGTGCAGATTTCCAAGCTGCACACTGGCGCACAAGGTCGCACTTCGGAGAAGCGCTCCTACTAGGTGGTCGCAGTTCGGAGAACTGCTCCTACTAGCAAGCCCGGTGACTGCGCAGTATAGTAGGTGCAGATTTCCAAGCTGCACACTGGCGCACAGGTGGTCGCAGTTCGGAGAACTGCTCCTACTAAGTTTGCTTCTGCGCTTGTTACTCTTAAACTCTTCACTTAAAATCCTAATTTCAGGGTCATGGTGTAAGTGCGCTGCAAAGGATAGGACGGCCCGTCGTCAACACGCGTCTCGGGGTCTCCCCAGATGAACGGTGTGAACGTTAGCAGGTTGTATCCGCTCAAGGAGAGTTGCAGGGTGTTGAGTCCTATCTTCTTCATGAAGGGGAACATGAAGTCGTAGCTCACCTGGAGGGTCTTCAGTCGCAGATACTTGGCATCGACGGAGTAGAGGTCGGTGTTCTGATAGTTGTTCACCTTGCCGTGGTCGAGCGACACTCGCGGATACTTGGCGTTGGGGTCAGGATTTTCCTCTGTCCAAGAGTTCTCCACCTGATACTTCAGCAGTCCACCTTGCTCATAGGTTTGGCTTGTGTAGAACGGATAGCGGAACACTCCGCCGAGCACGCGGCTCACGTTCCACGCTCCCGTCCACTGCGTGTTGACCGACAGCCGTTTCCATGTGAAGCCGAGGTTCATGCCGACGGTGTATTCAGGGTCTTCGGTGTAGCCCATCTCGAGCGTCACGTCCTCATCGCCTATCTTTCCGTCGCCGTTCAAATCTACATAGGTACAGTCGCCGGGACGCAGGTCGGAGATGAGCTGTGTGGGGAAGGGCTGACCGAATGTCTTCTCGTAGTTGGCGGCGGTGTTCTCGCTGTAATACTCGAAGAACTTGTAGCCCGATGTCTTGTCGGCTCCTATGCGGTGACCCTTAAGCATGCGGTAGGCGTTGCTCTGCGGAGTCTCTTTCTTTTCTATTATCTCGTTCTGGTTGTAGGAGAGGTTCACGCCCGCCCAATAGCGGAAGTTCTTGCCCACCTTGTCCTGCCACTTCAGAGCGAGTTCCCATCCCCAGCTCTTGGTCTTGCCTAGGTTGGCGTAAGGCACGGTGAAGCCAATCACCGTGGGGGCTGTCTGGTCTTGGCAGAAGAGGTCGTTGCGGTGTTCCATATAATAGTCGTAGGTGGCGCTCAGGCGGTCATCGAGGAAGTGTACGTCAATGCCGTAGTCCTGCTTGAACGCCTTCTCCCACGTCACTTCGGCGTTGTGCTTCAGTCCCTCGGTAGAAGCCTTGGCTTGCGTGTTGAGGTTTACGCCGAAGAACGGGCCGTTGCCGTTTACTGAATAGAGGTCGGGAGTGTAGTAGAAGCGGTAGCTGCTGCCTATGTTGCCGTTGCCCACGAGTCCCCACGAGGCACGCAGTTTGAGGAAGCTCACCACCTTCTTCACAGGTTCGAAGAACTTCTCCTCGCTCACGTTCCAGCCCACCGACAGCGCGGGGAAAGTGCCGTAGCGGTGGTTGCGGGCGAAGTTCTCGCTGCCATTGTAGCCAATGTTGAACTCAGCCATGTAGCGGTTGTTCCAGTCGTAGGTCACGCGGCCCACCAAGCCCAGCACACCCTTTGGCAGGAGGTTGTAGTCGCCTCCGGGGTAGTAGGTCTTCTTTTGGTTGTAGAGCAAGAGGGCCGACAGGGAGTGGAGTCCGAACTTGCGGCTCCAGTTGAGCCTTGCATCGAAGTACCAGTTGCGTGAGCGGCCGGAGCTTGTCGATACCTTGGCGCGGCTGAAGGCGCCGCTCTGCTTGTACTTCAGCACGGGATAGCCGCTGGCGTCGGTCATTATCTCCCCGTCGTCGTCATACTGCACCACGGGAGTGTAGGTAGGGATGGATGCCGAGCCTTGCTTGGTCACGGTGTAGTTGCTGTTGTAGGCCCCCTTTACGGTGAAGCTCAGTCCATTGGTTATGAAGTCGAGCTTTTGAGTTAGCGCCAAGTTCACGGCCATGCGGTTGGCTCCTGTCTTGTAGTAGCCCTGTCCGTACCACGAGCTCATGGGGTTGCTGCCGGTGAAGGGCAGAGTAAGGTCGGAATAGTCGGTGGCAGTGAGTATGAGTTTGTCATCCACCACGCCTGCGCTTGAGAATGGCGATGCGGCGTATATCTGCTTCATCAGCGCGTCGGTGGAACCTATGAGCGGACGGCTCACGTTGTCAACGCTTCCCGCTATGTTCACCGACAGCTTGGTGGTGTTGGTCACGTTTATGTCGAGGTTGGAACGGTAGTTGAAGCGGCTGTAGTTGTAGGCAGCGTCGTAGTCCTGTGCAAACTCCTTGAAGAGGCCGCCCTGGGTGTACATGCCCACGGCTATGAAGTACTTCACCTTCTTAGTGCCGCCCGATATGTTCAGGCTGGCCTTGGTCTGCAGGGTGCTCTTCTTCATGAGGTAGTCGGTCCAGCGTATGCTCGGGAAACGTATGGGGTCGCTCTGTGTGCGGAACTTCTCCACCACCTCATCGGTGAAGTTGGGTGTGGTGCCGTCGTAGGTGCGCATCATGTTGTGGAAGGTGGCATACTCGTAGGAGTTGGCCTGCTCCACGGGTCGGTTAGGCATGAGGAGCGAGCCCGACACCGAGGCGGTTATCTTGGCCTTGCCCTCATTGCCGCGCTTGGTGGTTATGAGCACCACGCCGTTGGCTCCCTCCACACCGAACACGGCGGTGGCAGAGGCGTCCTTCAGCACGGTGATGCTCTCTATCTCCTCGGGGTCGATGTCGTTCATGTAGGCGGCATCCACCGTCACCCCGTCCACTTGAATGAGCGGATTGGAGTCGCCCCATGTGCCTTTACCGCGCACGTAGATGGTGGCGGCGTCGTTGCCCGGCTCACCGGAATACTGCACCGAGCTTACGCCCGTGAGCTGTCCGGCCAGCACCTGCGACACGGAGCTTACGGGCGTGCGGTTGAGGTCGTCGCTCTTGATGCTGGATATGGCGCCTGTCACGGTAACCTTTTTCTGCACGCCATAGGCCACCACCTCCACGCCCTTGAGCGAAGTGGCCTGCTCTTGCAGCTTCACCACCACACCGTTCTTGGCTGTCACCGTGGTGGGCTCGTAGCCCAGGAACGACACCTTGAGCTTCTGGCCTTCCTTGGCGTTAAGCGTGAAATTGCCATCTAAGTCGGAAATGGCTCCTTGGTTGGCATTCTGGCCCACGATGGTGATGGTGGCCCCGATGATAGGCTCTCCGTTCTGGTCTATCACCTTGCCCTTGAGGACTGCGGCTTGCTGACTGGCCTGCGTTTCGGCAGAGGCTTTGGCGCACACTGGCGGCACGCCGAACGCCAACGCCCACGAAAGAGCCGCGACGGGCAGAGCCGACGGTCTGACGAGCTTCCCCAGCGTCGTGGGGAGATGAGTCTGTCTTTTCATAAACGTTATTTATTAGGTTGTTTTTTATGTTGATGTCGGTTGTAGCGTCTGAAGCATAGTTGTAGAGTGTCTGAAGCGTAGTTGTAGCTTTGTTAAACAGCATGTTTAGGAGTTTTCGAAGGCAAAAGTAGCTAGGCGGTGCGCCAATGATGGTGGACAATTGTCCTAAACGAGCGGTTATTGTTCGAAAGGCTGTGGACAATGCTCTTTTGTCCGGCACGGAGCGTAATGAACGCAAGACCGTCCGTTCGCAATGTGCAAACGGACGGTCTTGCGTAAAAAAAGAACAGAGGGCGGCCACCTTTCGGCAGTCGCCCTCCTCTATTTATCGCATTGGCGAGATTTATTCATCTTCGTCGAGGTCCCAAAGGGAATCGTGGTCCTTTGCGAAGCTGGTGGGGTTTGCGCTACTAAATGTAACGCCGTCAAGACCCTCAACGCCATTCACAGAACCGGCTATAACGCCTTCCAGCTCGAAGTCTATTGCCTCAACGCGAGGCTGCATATATGTCTTTTTCATGTTCTCTTGCTTTATTTGTTATTTCACAATCACTTTCTTTCCGTTCTTGATATATATGCCCTTGGCTGTGCCAGTGACCACGCGGCCCTGCAGGTCGAACATCTTGTCGGACTGCACATTGACAGCGCTCTTCACGTCGGTTATGCCAGTGACAACGGCATCGTCGTCAAGTTCGAAGCCGCAGACCTTGCTTCCTGCAGCACCTTCTATTTCTCCTTCTCCTTGATTAGACTCGTTTACGAAGTAGGCACGGAAGGCCTTTACTATAGGGGCAACTGACTCGATGTTAGGGTCATCTGACTCGCTGTAGTTGTAGAAGTGGGTGCCTTGTATGAGAGTGAAATTTATACCTTCCAGCCCAGTGTTTCCGGTGGTGGTGTATGTACCGTCGAACGTGTACGTCACATCGCCATCCGTATAAGAAGGACGTTTCTCGTTGACATTTATTGCAGGCAGGAACACTTCGTTGATGGTGTAGGTGTTGCTTGTTGGGGCAGCAGCTATCTTAATCATAAAAGGCACAGCTGCCTTAATGCTTGTAGCATCCTCAAACTTGAGGGTCGTGCCATTGTCGCTCACGCTTATGCCGCTGAACGACTTCACTGCCGAAGCGTTGAAGGTGCTCTTGGCGTCCTCAATGGTCATGTCGAACGGCAACACGAGTCCGTTCCAGCCTTCCACGAATGTGCGGTTAAAGGTAACATTGGCGAATTTGGCTTCATTAGGGACATAATCTATATTCTCGTCAATTGTTACATCTTCGAAGGTAGGCTTTGCCTCTACGGTATAGTTGCAGAAGCTGCACCACTGATATTTAGCTGTTGCTGCGGCATGGATGGTAAAGGTCACGGTTTTTGACTCTGTGAGTGTGAACGGAACATAACGCCACTCCCAGCCACGGCCATTGCCGTCGTTGGCGAAGCCTGCAGCATCGGAAGCGTCAAAGCTGGTCTCACCATTCTTGTTCACGCCAAGACCTGTGTCGCCAGTGGGGAAGTCGTTCACCGTTCCTATGGTGGTTTCACCGTCCTTCACAATCAGTTCCATAGTGTTGCTGCCACTACCATGGCGACCTGTCATCTTGAACACATAGTCGCCTGCGGGCAATGTCACGTCCTGAGTGTAAGTGATGTCCCAGCTGCTTTTGCCATAAGCATCACCTGACTGCTCACAATAGCTTGAAGTGGACGTGCCGTCCCAGTGCTGGCTTGTCATTGTGCCGACAGGGCCAGAGGTTGTCCATTCGCCCAATTGAACGGAATAGGTATAGTTGTTCTTCACAGCATTATACTCATTCACCTTCACAGTCTTAACGGCCTCTATTGCATCGTCCTTAGTCGTTGTTGCGGTAACAGTATATTCCTCAACACCCAAAGCCTTTGCCTTTGCGTTTTCTGCAGCCAAAGCATCATAAGCGTCCTTTGCAGACGTAAAGGTTTGGGTAGCAGTGATCAGCTCGGTAACGGCTGTGGCGATGTCGTCGGGAGTTGTTTGATATTTATCAATAGCAGCCGTAAGGTCTGCCAGTTCTTTTCCCGTTACATTAGCATACAGTTCGTTGGCCTTGGCGTCGGTCGCATTTTTTAAAGCCGAATTGAATCCTGCCAATGATGCGTAATAGGTAACTTTCAGATTGTTGAATATCACCCAACGGCCAGAACCATACTTCGACATATAGTTGACAGACAACTGCAACTGGCCGTCATCGCCAACATAGCAATAGACATCATTGGCATAACTGCCTGCTGAGAATTTAGCAAGAGCTTCACTAACCGAGTTTGGATTTGACGTGTCAGTTCGGTCGCTATACCACGACTTCAAAGGCACTGATGAAGAGTTGGCACGAAGGAATGATGTCGCAATTTCAATGCCCGACTCGCCAGAGGTGTTGCATGTTTCAAACGATGAATAACGCTCAAAGCCATTAAGCGACACCTTGTATATGCCAGCAGGAAGTCCTGTAACGGTTCGGGTGATAAATCCGCTTTTTTCAAATGCCTCGCAACCTGCCCAATCATTAGGAGTATTTCCAGTCACAGTCCATTCTGACTGGGTAATTGTAGAAGTGGCAACGCTTGCAGTAAAGTCTGTTGCCTTATAGTCATCGCCAGCCAATGTTGTCAGGAAATCATCGGCAGTGCAAGACAGACCAGCCTTAGTTATCACGTCATTATAAATGAACGACTGAACCCTTTCTGTCTGCTTTGTTTTGTAATCAGCGGTACTCACCAAAGTCCAGACAACGGCATCGTCCTCGCTGGTTGTTTGAGTCAAAGCATAGTCATACTGAGTAGTGTACTGCGGTGTGGTTCTGCCAATATAAGAGCCTTTGGCAACATTCTTCAGTTTGTAGCCTCCACCATCAACACTTACAAATTCCCATTGGT
>CAVHDN010000125.1:0-6444 GCA_963634315.1 Flexilinea sp.
TATAGCTTTGATTGTATCAAAACGACAGACGATTGCTTCTACGGCAATAAATGTATAAAAAATATTTGGCAGTATTTAACTATGTCTTTACACCCTTTTAGAAAAGCGCCTCATTTCTACCAGAAATCAGGCGCTTTTCTTTTTGGCTCTATTAGGGCTTTTTGAACGTTAGTCGCACCCCGTGCCTTTTGTCCAATATTTTCGCAACAGATAGGTTCTAAAAATTGGCCTTGAAAGATACAAAAACTACTCCATCAATGTCGCCACATCGCCACCACTATGGAAAGGTCAAGGGTTGCACAATATCTTCAGTATGCGCTCGGCTGTGCGGCCGTCCCATCGTTCGGGCAGCGCGCTCTTCTTCCACCGCCCGCCGGTCATGGCCCTCACAGCGTTGCCCAAGGCCGTGGGGTCTTCGTCAACAAGCACGTTGGAGCCCACCTTCACCGTCTCCATGTGCTCCGTATAGCTGTTGAGCGTGGCGCATGGCACAACGTTGAACGTGGCCTCCTCTGCCACATTGCCAGAGTCGGTCACTATGCCGCAAGCGTTGGCGGCGAGATAGCCAAACTCCAGATAGGACAGCGGCTCTACTATGTGCAGGTTGGGGCAGTTTGCAGCCAAAGGTTCGACCGTAGCCCGGGCCAGTCCGCGCAATGGAGCCACCACGGACATATTACCTGCAGCCTCGCACATGGCCTCAATCATGCGCCCTAGATTGTCCTTGCGGCTCATGAGAGCCTTGCGGTTGAGCGTGAAGAGTATGTACTTGCCTTTCTCAAGTCCGAGACTGTTCCATACAGCAGGACACGACAGGCGGCTGTGGTTGCGGCGAAGGGTGTCCATAAGGATGTTGCCCACCATGTAGATGTGGGCCATCTCTAGTCCCTCACGCGTGACAATGCTGTTGGAGCCTATGCCCGCAGTGAAGAGATAGTCGCTCAGTCCGTCAATAACCAGGCGGTTGACTTCCTTGGGCATGGACATGTTGAAGGAGCGAGTGCCCGCCACAAGATGGGCCAGCCTCACCCCACGCTTCTTTGTCACAATGGCAGCGGCCATAGTGGAGGCCAAATCATCGACCACTATGACCACGTCGGTCTTGTTGTGTTCCAGATACACCTCAAACTCGGCCATCACACGTCCAGTGAGCTCATTCAGACTGGCGCAGTCAACGCCAAGGAACACACTGGGCTGGGCTATCTGAAGGTCGCGAAACAGCGACGGCTCAAGCGTATTGTCGTTCTCGCAACCGGCATAGATGAGTTTGTAGTCAACTGATTCGCCTGCGGCCTTAGCATTGTCAACAGCCCAGATTATTGGGGCCACCTTCACGAAATTTGGGCGTGCGCCCACCATGATGCAGATATTGAACATAAGGGTATGGTTTAGTCTTTCTTTTTTTATTGAGGACAAAAGTAGTGAAAATTTAGGTTTATCGTGGGGTAACGAGAGAAAATTTGGCTCTGCCGCAGACAAGCAGGAGAAACGAGGAGTGAAGAGGAAAGAGGGTAAATCACTCCCTATTGCGGTGCAAAAAACCGCGCACAGCAAAGTAGAGCCATTCCTGCAGACGGAAGAGCGCCCAAGAGGGCATGGGGCGGTAACCAAACTTACGGGTGAGGCGGCGGTCGAGCAATGTACGGTCAATGCTTCTCCATACTCGGCACAGCTCGCACAGGCCGTAGCGGCGCTCACTTCGCGACAGTTGGTTAGCGTGAAGATGGTGGAACATGCAGGTGTCTATGAGCACGAGCCAGCGCAGGTTCTCGTAGCGGCGCAGCACATTGTGGCCAAGGCCAAGGCGCAGCAGTGAGCGCTTCATGCTCTCGTTGGCACGAAGATGGTCGTAACGGCGCACGGAGACTTTGTGGGAGACGGAAGATGTGTGCTGGCGGTAGTAGTAGATGCCACCGCAACACCTCACCTCACGCGAGGCGAGATAGTGCAGGCGCGTGGTGTTGTCGTCGCTGTAAGCCCTGCAACAGTCGTCGTAGGGGTAAAGAGCGTAGAGCCGCTTTCGCGCGATGTAAATGCCGTGCAGGCCCCAGTCAAGGCTGCGCTCAAAGGCCTCACGGCCCGACAGCATGTTGAACGGCTGCATGGCATAGTGCATAGACGGAGCTTCGTCATCGTGCCACATCACTACGTCGAAGAGCACGCAGTCGGTGAGTGGATGGGCCTCGAACACGCTCACAGCCTGCTGCAAGGCATCGGGCGAGAACCAGTCGTCACTGTCGAGAAACGCCACAAAGCGGCCTGTGGCCACCTTCAGCCCCTCGTTGCGGGCGTAGGCCTGTCCGTGGTTGGAGTCGAGGGCAAGCACCGTCACTCGCTGGTCGCGCGAGGCGTAACCATGGAGCACGTCGAGCGAAGAGTCGGAGGAGCAGTCGTCTATGCACACCACTTGAATGTCGCACAGCGTCTGGCCCAACAGAGAGTCAAGACACTGGGGGAGATATTGGGCCGCATTGTGCACGGCCACGAGAACAGTAACCTCAGCCACGGCCACGGAATTTACGTTTGAAATTGTCCCAAAGAGAGGTCTTCTTGTACATGAGGACATAGAGCGACACTGCACCACTGGCCACGATGGCTAGGGCACAACCGCCCCACTCCACCAACGGAGGCCAAGGGAACACGGCAAACACATAGACCGCCATACCGAGTGGATACTGCGCCAGCATGTAGCGCAGCACCGAGGGCGACAGACGGAAGCCATAGCGCGCACTGGCCCAACCCACAACAAGCAGGAGGTCGAGCAGATAGGCCACCGACAGAGCGGCGCCTGCGCCCCATAGACCGAAGCAGTGGTATCCGCCAATGACCAGAAGCACCATAGAAACGTCGAACACCGACTCCAGGAGGAAATAGGCGCGGGAATCGCCCTTGGCCAGCGTGATGTAGGACACAGGCAGACTGGCGGCCTTGAAGTACATGGAGAAAGCCGCTACCTGCGCCATGGCCACCGCTGGGGCGAAACGGCCGCTGAACAGCAGTGGGACGAACACGGGCAGGAGCACTATGAGCAAGGCGAGCAGGGGTGAGACGAGCAGCAGAGACACTTCCATCTGACGATTGGCCATAAGGTTGACGGCGGCAGTGTCGCGGTTGACGGCCGACAAGCGGGGGAAGTAGTCGGTCTCCATGGCCGAGAAGACCATGCTGGCGTAGGTGATGGTGAGCATATAGCCTGCATTGTACAGGCCCACTGCGTCAAGCTCGCCCCCCATATTGAGGAACGACCTTATGGCCACCTCCGCACCACTGCCCATAATGCCAGCCAAGACAAAAGCCACGCCAAGGCGCACCATGTCCATGCCATCGCCCAACAAGCCGCGCGCTCCGCCAAGGTGCAAGGGATAGAGTCGCAGAGAGCGGCGGGCCGTGAGCAGCAGTGTGGACAGAGCCACGAGAAGCAGCACTGGCACTATACCTTCCATGCCGAAGCGCCAGTACAGGGGCACAGACACTAAAAGTGCCACCACGACGGAGCCCAACTGTACCATAGCCAGGGAGCCAAGTTTGCGCGAAGACTTGAGTATGGCGGTCTCGCCGCCTGTGAGGGCCATCATGGCCACTATGGGCGACAAGAAGACGAAATGGATGGTGTGGTCGTCAATGGAGAAGACACGGCTTAGCAGAGGACTGGCGAGCATGAAGAGCAGCATGCCTGCCAGGGCGGTGAGCACCACCCAGCAGCGCACCACGCGCACCACGCGCTCCATGGCCTTGCTGTCGCCTCGCTCAAAGGCTTCGGAAAGGTGGCGCACTGCAATGAACGACAAGCCGAGATTGGTGGCCTGCGAGAAGAACGACATGGCCGTGGTGTATATCGACACAAGACCCATGCCGGCAGGGCCGAGGAGCACCGCCACAAACTTGTTGCGCACAAGGTTCAGCAAAATGCACAAGCCTTGCACTCCGCCAAACAGTCCTGTATATTTCAATATGTGGCCATAGCCTTCGTTTCCCATCGCACGGTATTGAAAGGGATGACAAAACAACATTACATTTTGTCTCGCCATTTTTAATTCATAACGCAAAAAGTGGCGAATTAGTACTTAGGCATGTGCAAAAAATCATAGCCGCGGCCAAAACTTTCAGAGAAAAGCCCTACATTGGAAACAAAAAAACACTACCTTTGCACCACGAGAAAAATCAACAACAACAAAACATGGACGATTATCACGCGGATGATTTCAAACAGTAGGCCGTGAGGACGCTCTTATAGACCAGTCCCCACCGCTGCTTTTTGGGAGGATTGGCTTATGAGAACATACTGGAACACCATTGACGGGCTGAAAGCCATAGAGGAGTGGCAGCCAAATTGCTGGATACAAGTGACGTGTCCAACGGAAGAGGACCTGCGGATGCTGGAGGACAGGTTTCACATTCCCGACTACTTTCTTTCGGACATAAGCGATACCGACGAACGCGCTCGTTATGAGTATGACGACGGGTGGATGCTGATAATCCTCCGAATACCGTATGTGAAGGAGATACGCTCGCGCACACCTTACACCACCGTGCCATTGGGCATCATACACAAGCGCGACGTGACCATCACCGTGTGCTACTATGAGACCAACATGATGATCGATTTCGTGAGCTACCAGCAGAAACGCAACGTAGGCTTCACCGACCATGTCGATATGATATTCAGACTGTTCCTCTCATCGGCGGTGTGGTATCTCAAGCGTCTGAAGCAGATAAACAATCTAATTGAGAAAGCCAAGCGCAACCTTGACCGCGAGGTGAACAATGAGTCGCTCATAGGATTGAGCCGACTGCAGGACTCGCTCACCTACTTCATCACGTCCATACGAGGCAACGAGACGTTGCTGTCAAAACTGAAGTTCAAGCTGCAGATTGATGAGCTTGACGCTGACCTTATAGAAGATGTGACCATCGAGATGACGCAGGCGCGTGAAACCTCAAACATCTACTCCAACATCCTCGAATCGACCATGGACACCTATTCCAGCATAATCAACAACAACATGAACACCGTAATTCGTACGCTCACGTCGGTGTCCATCATACTCATGTTCCCCACCCTCATAGCCAGCCTCTTCGGCATGAACCTCGTGAATGGCATGGAAACGAGCAGCTACGGATTCATAATAGCAATAGTGATTTCCGTAGCCATATCAGGACTGTTTTGGTGGGTTTTCCGTCACAAAAGGCTAATTTGACAGCAAAAAAGCGAAAAAAACACAACGGGTATAGGCCAAAAGAATATTTTTCATTAAGTTTGTGCCGATAAATGCTTTAAGCAACGAACCATAAACCAAAAGTTTATATCATGGACTCTCAAGAAAAAAACCTCGAAACAGGTGTGGCTAAAGAACTAAACAAGGCAGAAGATGCCGCAGCCACAACCGCTGAGACACAAGCACAACCAGTTGAGACACAAGCAGAAGCCGCAGAGGCACTTCCACAGACGGAAGAGACTTCGGCAGTACAGCACAAGATTTACGCTTCGAAAAAGGAGATACTCGACAGGGTAAGGGAAATTGCGCATGTCGACGAGACTCTCGACAAGGGGGAAGTGGACTACCTCAAGACGTCGTTCTACAAAATGCACATAGCCGAGCGCGAAGCCCAACAAAAAGCATACATTGACGGCGGAGGAGATCCCGAGGCTTACGTCATAACACCCGATGAGGATGAGGAGAAATTCAAGGCCGAAATGACCATCATCAGGGAGAAACGGGCCAAAATGCTCAAGGAGCAAGAGGAGGAGAAGGAGGCCAACCTGCAAAAGAAACTCGACATAATAGAGAGGATAAAGGCGATGGCCACCTCGCCCGAAGAGGCCAACAAGTCATATCAGGAGTTCAAGGCTCTGCAGCAGCAGTGGAAGGACATTAAGAGTGTACCGCCGGCAAAGGCCAGCGAGCTGTGGCGCAACTATCAACTTTATGTGGAGCAGTTCTACGACTTGCTCAAGCTTAACAGTGAGGCGCGCGAATATGATTTCAAGAAGAACTTGGAACAGAAGACCAAACTCTGCGAGGCGGCTGAGAAACTTGCAGAGGAACCGGACGTGATAAGTGCTTTCCACCAATTGCAGAAGTTGCATCAGGAATATCGGGAGACAGGACCTGTGAGCAAGGAGCAGCGTGAGGAAATATGGGCGCGCTTCAAGGCTGCGTCAACCGTTGTGAACAAACGCCACCAACAGCACTTCGAGGAGATAAAGGCGAAGGAGGAGGACAACCTCGTGCGCAAGACCGAACTGTGCGAGAAGGTGGAGGCCATAGCCGCCGAGGAGAACAAAGGCTCGGGCGACTGGGAGAAACACACTCAGCAGATTGTGGAGGTACAGGGAGAGTGGAAGAAGATAGGCTTCGCCCCGCAGAAAATGAACGTGAAGATATTTGAACGTTTCCGTGCAGCTTGCGATGACTTCTTCACTCGCAAGGCCGAATACTATAA
>CAVHDN010000126.1:0-6438 GCA_963634315.1 Flexilinea sp.
CTCTACGGTCTATACTCCCGGCGAAATGATAGCCCCCGCGCTCAACTACTACGGCAACGGCGACATCTGCAAGCGCATACCTTACCCTCTGACAGCTCGTCAGCTCAACAGCAACACCCCTGCGGTGAAGACTTTGGCCGACCGTGTGTTCTGGGATGCCAAGTAAGCGCACAAGGATAGAGTGAGAGAGTTTTTTATTCATCTAAAATGAAAAGAAAGAACATGAAAAAGATTTTGTTTTATACACTGATGCTCTGTGCAGGAATGACGGGTCTCACATCGTGCAACGACGACGACGACCAGCTCACAGACTCAAGACTGACATACTATCCGGTGCTGGAGCTCAACGGCGACGAGGTTGTGACTGTGCCCGTGGGAACGGCCTACAACGAGCAGAGCTGCACTGCCACCATGCAGGGCGAGGACTGCTCCTCGAAGGTGGTCATATCAGGCGCGGTGGACACCAACACCATAGGCTTATACACCGTTTACTACAGCCTGACCAACTCCGACGGCTTCTCTTCAAGCACATCACGCACGGTGATTGTGTACGACCCGACCATCACTACCGACATCTCGGGCACTTACACTGTCCAGGATGGCACTTACCGCAACTACAACGGCAAGCTGACCGCCTTTGCTGGCTACACGGTAGATATAGAAAAAGTGGCTCCGGGCATATTCTACGTGTCTGACTTCCTCGCAGGCTACTACGACCAGCGCGCAGGCTACGGCGAGAACTATGCCTGCACGGGCTACATGAATCTCAACAGCGACAATACGCTCAAGCTCCTCTCAAGCAGCGTGGCCGGATGGGGCGACTCGCTCGAAAAGCTCGACAACGGCACATACGACCCTGCTACTGGCGAAGTGGACTTTACGGCAACTTACGTCTCGATGGACTTTGTTGTGAAATTGAAAAAATGATTAAACCTTAGCAAACAGTTATGAAGAAATATATTTCAATGATGATGCTTACCCTTGCGGTGGCATTTGGCATGGGCTCGTGCAGCACCGAGACCGACGAAAGTGCCGGCGGAACGGCTGTTGAGAAGATGGCTGGCTTCTGGGATGTGCAGGTTGACGTGGTTGACGAGGAGGGTAACATGCTCTCCGAGGACTACTACGGCCTTGGCACCGTCAGCATCACAACCTACAACACTGCTGCCAACACCGCCGACAGTATGTGGATACAGGATGCAAGCTTCTATGGAGTGCAGATGAAGGTGGCTGTGAAGAACTACGCTCTCGGCACCTTTGAGGCCACTCCCAACGCTTCTTACGACCCGTCGAACGCTACGGCTGGCCATGTGGAGTTCCTCAAGGGACAGGTGCTCTACGGTCAGGGCAAGAACTTGCACGGCATGCCTTGCGACAGCATCTGCTACACGGTGAAGTTCGACGACGACAGATATGGCTTCATCTATCGTGTGTCGGGCGTGCGCCACTCAGGCTTCTATGAATAGGAACTACAAAACGGCAATGTGACATTGCCTTTAGCATAAAACGCAATAACGTTTTATCACTCTCTGAATTTAATGTATTGGGGACAGCAGTGGCTGTCCCCTTTTTTTGTGTCTATCAGTGAGGCGGGGAAATGATAACGTACAAAAAAGACATAAAACGGACAATACTACACTCATGCTCATGGGGGCATGGCCTAATTTTGCATTCGGAATTGCGACAAATGGTCGATGACGTTAAGACAAGAAAGGGATGTCGAGACGTTGCGACAGAATGAAAAGGGAAAATTGCACGATGAGAATAATACATGTAGTCTTTTGTTTGATGGTTTGGTGTTCTGCTTTGTACGCAAGGCAGAACGCCGAACTTTTTTCGTCCACGGGCAATGCATGGGTGCTCTCCGGGGACTATCCCGACCCCACCATCATCCGCGACGGCGAATGGTACTACATGACCCACTCTGCGTTCGACTACATTCCCGGACTGACTATCATGCGCTCGCACGACCTGAAGACGTGGAGACCCGTGGGCTTCGCTCTGAACAAATACATAGGCTCCATATGGGCCCCCGACCTCTGCAAGCACAACGGGCGCTACTACATCTACTTCACCATGGCCACCAACGGCCGAAACTTCAAGAACTTCGTGGTATATGCCGACGACATTGAGGGCAAATGGAGCGACCCCATCGACCTGCACGTGGACGGGAAGATAGACCCCTGCCATGTGGTTGACCAAGGCACGGGCGAGCGATGGCTCTTCCTCAGCGGAGGCTACAGGATAAGGCTGCGGGCCGACGGACTGGCGTCTGCTGGAGAGATGGAGCATGTGTATGATGGATGGAAAATACCGCGCGACTGGGAGATAGAGAGCAACTCGCTCGAGGGGCCCAAGATGAAGCGCGTGGGCGACTGGTATTATTTCCTCAACGCGCAGGGAGGCACGAGCGGCCCGCCCACGAGCCACATGGTGGTGGTGGCCCGAAGCAAGAGCTTGGGAGGCCCTTGGGAGAACATGCCGGGCAATCCGCTCATACACACGTGGAAGGCAAGTGAACAATGGCAGTCGAAGGGACACGGCTCACTTGTAGATGACGGCGAGGGACACTGGTATGTGGTGTTTCACACCTACGAGAAGCACTTCCACAGCTTAGGCCGAAACACGATGATTGAGCCTGTGGAGCTGACCGATGACGGCTGGTGGGTGGCCCCACTCGACACTATGCTCGAGGGCCGGGTGAACCCAATGACCATTGAGCGCGACCTTGGCGCTTTCCGCATAGGGCTCGACTGGAAGGCCTACATGGACTACGACCCCGACAGATACTCATGGGGCGACCGCACTATCACCATAGAAGGCAAGGGCGACAGTCCCGCCGCATCCAGTCCGCTGATGTTCGTGGCGGGCTCTCACAGCTATGAGTTCTCGATCAAGGTGAAGCGTCAGGGCAATGCCGTGGCGGGCCTCACCCTCTACTACAACAAGGGCAACTATGCCGGCATAGGCTTCGACGAGAGCCTCCGCTACCGTTTCCGCCGTGCGCAGAAGAGCCGTAGCGGCAGTTGCCGTGGAAACAAGGAGATGTGGCTGAAGGTGCGCATGAGCGACAATGTGATGACGGCCTACACGAGCTACGACGGGAAGAAATGGAACAAGGAGACGAGTTCCATAGAGTTGTCGGGCTATACTCACAACACACTGGGCGACTATCAGAGCGTCTTGCCAGGTCTCTTTGTATATGGCGAGGGCAAGGCCACTTTCTCCCACTTCCACTTCGAGACGTTGGAGAAATAAGGAAAACTACCTCCGCCCTATATCATCATAGAAACTCTGCATGATGGCCTTGGCCAAGTTGGTGCGGCGACGCGTCTGAGCATGGTCGGCATAAGCCGAAGAGCGGTCTTCTACCACACGGTCGCCCGCAATGCCATAGACGGTGCACCCTGTGCTGTCGGCCAAGCCAAAGCCCTCCTTAAAGGTGAAGAAAGCAAACGGATACTTATAGTCGGGGCTGAGCACGTCGCGGCTGAACGTGTAGTCGGCGTGTGGCAAGCGCAGCTGCCCGAGCAGCGTTGCGGCCATGTCGCTCTGGTTCATCAGCGTGGCTATCTCCCTGTGACCCTTCACCGCCCCGCCTATCCACAGCATAGTGTTGTGGTGATGTTGCTCGTGGGTGATGGTGGAGGGATACATGAAACCGTGGTCGGGAATGCACACTATGAGCAAGTTGCGCCATAGCGGCGTGCGGCGCACCTGTTCCACGAAGCGTCCCAGACAATGGTCGGTGAAGGCAAACGCATTGGGAATTTTTTCTTTCAGCCGCTTGTAGGGCACTGTGAACGGCTCGTGGCTGCTGAGCGTGAGAAACGAGATGTGCCACGGCTCATGGCGCTGCTGTTGGGCCATAGACAGGAGCTTATCGAACGTCACGTCGTCGTTGGCTCCCCAAGGATTGTCCTTGCGCTGCTGCAGGGTGAAGTTCTCATCGCACACTATCTCCCCATAGCCCCCGGTGCGCAGATAGCTCTTCATGTTGGTGAAGTTGATGTCGCCGCCATAAAGGAAGCTGCTCTCATAGCCCGCTCCGTTGAGCGTAGAGGCCAGGCAAGGCAGCGTGCGGCTCTTGGCCGGAAGCTTCATGACCGAGAGGGTCGGGAAACTCGGATAGCCGCTGAGCGTTGACACCGTGCCCCGGTCGGTGCGGAAGCTGTTGGAGTAGCAATGGGTGAAGAGAACCCCCTCACGCGCCAGGCGGTTGTAGTTGGGCGAAATGTCGCTCCGTCCGCTCACCGCCTCGATGAACCGTCCTCCGTAGCCCTCCATTATCACCACTATGACGTTTGGCCTCGTGGTATTGAGCAGCGAAATAGTGTCGTTTGGCGTGGCGGGATAGAGACGGGCGAAGAGCCGCTCACGCTCCGTCTCGTCGAAGTAGTTGAACTCGTCGGCATAGTTCTCCGCCTTGTCGAGCGACGCTATCAGGCTGAACACTGGGTTTATGGCCGAGTGGTTCAAGTATTCGTCTTCGGAGAAATACACCTTCCCCACATTGGCCGTCGATTCGCCCAGTCCCCCACGTATGCTTATGAACAGAGGCACTGTGAGCGCCAGGAGGAAGGCCGAGGCTCCAGTCTTGGCCCGCCACGAACTCACGGGCTGCAAGACCTTGGGCGTGGCCCTGCGCATGAGCACCGTGAGCAGTGCCGCATAGGCCGCTATGACCAACAGGCGCACTGCGATGTAGCCCAACGACACGCTTGCGAAAGCGTCTTTTGGAGTGTCGATGTAGTAGAAGATTGTGGCGTCGAGCTTGAATTTCCAGAAGGGATAGAGCGACAGGTCGGCCACGAAGATGAGGGCCACGGCGAGGGTCACTGTTGCATAGTAGGCTGTGGCTATACGGCGCAGAGGCAAGCGCCAGGGCAACCATGTGGATATGAGGATGAAGAGGAGCGGCAGCACCGTGAGATAGCCCGCCACGGGCACGTCGAGCCACAAGCCGTTGGCCACCACACGGAGGCAGTCGCCAAGACCGTAGTGCGCCCCCTGCTCCGCATCGACCCAAAGAAACAGGGGCTTTTGCGTCACGGCCACGGCCAGCCACAAGGCGTAGAGCTTGAGGAGAAAGAGCAGTCGTGTCTTCATCGTACAGTGTCCTTTACCCTTATGAGCGTCAGTCCGTCGCGCAGCGGAAGCATGACGCACTCCACCCTATCGTCATTGGCCACAAGGTCGTTGAACTTTTCTATGCCCACGGTCTGCTTGTCGCGGTCGTAGGAGCGGTCGATGACGTGCCCGTCCCACAGCGTGTTGTCGGCCACTATCAGTCCCCCTGGCCTCACCACCTTCAGGGCCATCTCGTAGGTCTCGCAGTAGGTGCGCTTGTCGCCATCGATGAAAGCCATGTCGAACTCTATGCCAAGTCGGGGTGCTTCGGCTATGGCATCGCCTATGATGAACTCTATGCGGTCGGCCACGGCGCTGTTTTCTATCCAAGGTCGGGTGAAGTCCTCCTGCTCGTCGTTTATCTCGAAGGTATAGAGGCGTCCGCCCTCGGGCAGTCCCTCGGCCATGCATATGGCACTGTAGCCGCTGAACGTGCCCACCTCGAGCACCGTCCTGGCCCCCGTCAGAGCCACGAGCATTTTCAGGAGCCTCCCCTGCAGGTGTCCGCTGGCCATGCGTCCATGCAGGAGCTGTATGTTGGTGGCGCGGTAGAGGCGGTAGAGGTAGTCGCCCTCGGGCTCCGTGTGGCTCAGGATGTAGTCTTCCAGTGGTGAGTTGGTCATTGTTCTTGGTCTTTCATCCTGTTCAGCAGCAGGGCTTCCACGGCCAGACGGTAGGAGTCGAGGCCGAAGCCGCATATCACGCCGAGGCAGGCGCAGGAGATGAACGAGTGGTGGCGAAACTCCTCACGCTTGTGAACGTTGGATATGTGCACCTCCACTGCAGGGCAGCGCAGAGAGCGCAGGCAGTCTTGCAGGGCCACGCTCGTGTGGGTGTAGGCCCCGGCGTTGAGCACGACGCCGTCGTAGCTGAAGCCAACCTTCTGCAGCTTGTCTATCAGTTCGCCCTCAATGTTGCTCTGGTAGTAGTCCAACTGCACGTCGGGGAAAGCCTTGCGTAGCGTTTTCATGTAGCTTTCCATGGAGTTGCTGCCGTAGATGCCGGGCTCGCGCACTCCGAGGAGGTTGAGGTTTGGGCCGTTGATTATCTGTATTTTCATGCTTTGCGTTTTGTTTATGCTTGAGTTCAAGTGGGAGTGCTGGCGTTTCCTGTCTCCGTCTGGGCGGAAGGTCAGGGCTAACCGTGCCGCAAAATTACGGAAAAAGACGGATAACAGCAAGAGAACGGAGGGGATTATGGCGGCGAGGAGAGAGCAGACGATTGCAGTAGCCGAAATGGGGCAGCACGTCCTGCGTGCAGTGAGTGTGTTTGGCCCCGTTTTTTGCCCCAAAACTGTGGTTTCTTGCG
>CAVHDN010000127.1:0-6435 GCA_963634315.1 Flexilinea sp.
GGCAAGAACCTCACGCTCAGCATAGACCTTGACCTCCAGATGCTTGCCGAACGGCTCTTGGAAGGGAAGATAGGTAGCATAGTAGCCATAGAACCCTCAACGGGCGAGGTGTTGTGCATGGCCTCGTCGCCCTCCTATGACCCGCGCATGATGGTAGGCCGCGGGCGCAGCAAGAACCACGTCATGTTGAGCCGTGACGTGTGGAAGCCACTGCTCAACCGCAGCATAATGGGACAGTATCCTCCCGGCTCAACCTTCAAGACAACACAAGCCCTGACCTATTTGAGCGAGGGTATCATATATCCCAGCACCATGTTCCCCTGCCATCACGGCTTCTACTGCCGCGGACTGCATGTGGGGTGTCATGGCCACGCCTCGCCCATCAATCTGGTAAATGCCATAAGCACCTCATGTAACGGTTACTTCTGTTGGGGCTTGTACTATATGATAGGCAACCGGCGCAAGTACAAGACAGTTCAGGACGCCATGAACCGTTGGCGCGACTATATGGTGAGCATGGGCTTCGGCTACAAGCTCGGCATAGACCTGCCCGGCGAGAAGCGCGGGCTCATACCCAATGCGGGCTTTTACGACAAAGCCTACCACGGCTCATGGAACGGCCTCACCGTGATAAGCATTTCGATAGGGCAGGGGGAGGTTACGCTCACCCCCTTGCAGATAGCCAACTTGGGTGCTACCATAGCCAACCGCGGCTACTACTATGTGCCCCACGTGGTGCGCAAGGTGGAGGGCGAACCCCTCGACACGGCATTCTCGCGGCCACACCACACCATGGCCACACGCCGTGCCTATGAAGCTGTGGTGGCGGGCATGCGCAGCTCTGCGCTGAAAGGCACTTGCCGCCTGCTCGGCCACTATCCCTTTGAGGCTTGCGGAAAGACGGGAACGGCCCAGAACCGCGGCCACGACCACTCGGTGTTCATGGGCTTCGCCCCGATGAACAGTCCAAAGATTGCCGTTGCCGTCTATGTGGAAAACGGTGGTTGGGGCGCTGACTATGGTGTGCCTATAGGAGGATTGATAATGGAACAGTACATAAACGGTAAACTGTCGGACTCTTCGCTCAAACGTGCTGAGGAGTTCCAACACAAACGCATTTCTTATGGTTCGGGCGACAGATGACAAACAACCCGGCGTGCTTCGCTCATTAGACTGGCCTACCATCGTTGTCTATGTGGCGTTGCTTGTCTTCGGGTGGATTAGCGTGTGTGGCGCAAGCTACACCTATGGCGATACCGACATCTTCAGTCTCGGCACTCGTTCGGGCATGCAGATTGTCTGGATAGGCACATCGTTGTGTCTCGGCTTTGTCATACTCATGCTCGACGACCGCTTTTACGACACCTTCGCCTACGTCATCTATGCTGCACTGCTCCTGCTACTGTTCATCACCATTTTCAATCCCCACCAGATTAAAGGCTCCCGCTCTTGGCTCGTCATGGGCCCCTTGCGCCTCCAGCCCGCCGAGTTCGCCAAGTTTGCCACAGCCTTGGCCCTCGCCAAGCTCATGAGCGCCTACGGCTACACCATTCAGCGCCTCAAGCACTTCGCCGCGGCCTTGGCCATAATCCTCCTGCCCATGCTCTTCATCGTCATGCAGCGTGAAACCGGCTCGGCTTTGGTCTATCTCGCGTTCTTCCTTGTGTTCTATCGTGAGGGCATGCCCGGTAGCGTGCTTTTCACAGGCGTGGCCGCTGTTGTCTATTTTGTGGTGGGCATAAGGTTTGAGGCCGTGGAACTTTTGGGCACTCCTACATCCGTAGGCAAGTTTGTCGTGTTGCTGCTGGTGCAGGTGTTCTCGCTGGGCATGGTCTATGTCTATTGCCACAAGAAGGGCCAGTCGCTGCGTCTGCTCCTGTCGTGCCTTGTGCTGACGGCCATAGCCCTGTTGTTTTCGGAGTATGTCATTCCCTTTGATGTTGTCATAGTGCAGTTGGTGGTGAGCGTACTGCTCATTGGTTGGCTGCTCTGGCAAGCTTTGGCCACACGTCTGCGCAACTACTACTTCATAGCCCTGTTCACCCTTGGCTCCATGGCTTTCTTCTATTCCGCCGACTACGTGCTCAACAATGTCATGGAGCCGCACCAGCGTGTGCGCATCAACGTGCTGTTGGGACTCGACGAAGACCTTGCAGGCGCAGGCTACAATGTGCATCAGAGTGAGATCGCTATAGGGTCGGGCGGCCTTGAGGGCAAAGGCTTTCTCAACGGCACTCAGACCAAGCTCAAGTTTGTGCCCGAGCAAGACACTGACTTCATCTTCTGTACCGTAGGCGAGGAGGAAGGCTTCTTGGGCTCTGCCGGCGTGCTGTTGCTGTTCTTGGCCCTCATCTTGCGTCTCATTCATCTGGCCGAGCGTCAGCCCTTCCGCTTCGGCCGAGTATATGGCTATTCGGTGGTGAGCATTTTCCTCTTCCACGTGTTCATAAACGTGGGCATGGTGTTGGGGCTCACGCCGGTGATAGGCATACCCCTGCCGTTCTTCAGCTATGGCGGCTCGTCGCTGTGGGGCTTCACCATCCTCTTGTTCATCTTCCTTCGCATGGATGCAGGGCGCAATCTCATAAGGAGGTAAAAAGTCTTGGCTTGTCCTCGTGACAAACCGGCCTACACATTCAGCAGTACCAACATCCTTGCGAAAGATTAGGGCTGACGGCGAATACAGCCAAGCTATGAGCGGACAAAAAACAAGGCTTTCGTACTATTCTCACGTGACATAAGGCTCGGCATTGCCTACTTTCGCATTCTGAAAATTTTAACTTAATGCGTAACAAGACAATGACACAAAGAACCCTACTGCGATTGTTGCTCCTTTGGGCTGTGGCTGTGGCGGGCTGCAATGCCGCTATGGCACAGCGTACAAAGTACAATTTCAATCTTGACTGGCTGATGGTCATCGGCGAGCCCACTGCCCACGACTCACGCACCACACCGCCTTTTGTCTCCCTAGAGGTGCAAGGCGGCACGGCCAAGGCACAGGCTGTGACGCTCCCCCACGCTCTCAATGAGAACGAGGCATTTCGTGTGCGCCAAAACGAGCTCACCGACACCGTGGCATGGTACTACAAAACTTTCACACTCGACGCCACGGGACGCAAGGCCTTCATTGAGTTTGAGGGTGTGCGCATGTGCGCCGACTTGTATGTCAACGGCCGATGGGTGGGCTATAACGACAATGGCGTTATGGCCTTCGGCTTTGACATAACCCCCTATCTGAAGAAAGGCGCAAACTCCGTAGCGGTGCGAGTGGATAGCCGCGCATCGTATGTGGAACGCTCTACGGGCGTAAAGCACCAGTGGAACGACATGAGCTTCAACGCCAACTACGGAGGCATAACCAAGAACGTGAACCTCTATGTCACCGACTGTCTCTATCAGACCCTGCCCCTCTACTCCAACCTCGGCACTACCGGCACTTATGTCTATGCCTCCCGAATGGACGTGAAGGGCCGTAAGGCCACAATTAACGTGGAGAGCGAGGTGAAAAACGAGACCGACCGTGCCAAGACGGTGGCCCTCTCCGTGGAGCTGCTCGACCTCGACGGCAAGTGCGTGGCACGTTTCAGCGGAGCCAAGCAGACCATAGGCTCAGGACAGACGGCGGTGCTCAAGGCAGCCAAAAGGGTGGGCAGCCTGCACTTCTGGAGCGTGGGCTATGGCTATCTATATACTGTGAACAGCAGTCTCGTGGCCGATGGAACCGTTTCCGACAAGGTGGCCACGCGTACAGGCTTCCGCAAGACTCGTTTCGGAGAGGGCAAGATTTGGCTCAACGACCGCGTCATCATGGTGAAGGGCTTTGCCCAGCGCAGTACCAATGAGTGGCCGGCCATAGGCATGGACAACCCGGCGTGGATGAGCGACTACTCAAATCGCCTCATGGTGGAGGCGAATGCCAACACCGTGCGATGGATGCACATCACACCTGCGAAGAAAGACATTGAGTCGTGCGACCGTGTGGGACTGATGCAGGCCATGCCCGCCGGCGACCATGAGGGAGACTGTGAGGGCAGGCAGTGGAAGCAACGGGCCGAGGTGATGCGTGATGCCATAATCTACAACCGCAACAACCCGAGCATAATCTTCTATGAGGGCGGCAACGAAAGCATTTCCCGTGAGCATATGGTCGAACTTGTGGACATCCGCAACCAATACGACCCTCACGGCGGACGGGCAATGGGCTCGCGTGAGATGCTCGACATTCAGGAAGCCGAATATGGAGGTGAGATGCTCTACATCAACAAGAGTCGCCAGCACCCCGTGTGGGCCATGGAGTACTGCCGTGACGAGGGATATCGCCTCTATTGGGACGAGCTGTCTTATCCGTGGCACCAAAGCGGCAACGGACCTTATCTGCGCAAGGCCCCTGCGCCCGACTACAATCAGAACCAAGACAAACTCACGCTCAACCAGATAAAGGCGTGGTATGACTTCTGGCGTGTGCGTCCGGGCATGGGCGAAAGGGTGTCGTCGGGCGGAGTGAAGATTTGCTTCACCGAAAGCAACACCTACGGCCGTTCGGAGTTCAACTACCGTGTGAGTGGGGTGGTGGATGCCATGCGCATAGAGAAAGACGGCTACAAGGCCCATCAGGTGATGTGGAACGGATGGGTAGAGAACGACCGTAGCCAAACCTACATCATTGGCCACTGGAACTATCAGGACGGCATCAGGAAAGATGTGCATGTGGTGAGTACGTCGCCCGTAGTGGAGCTGTTTGTCAACGGGAAGTCGGTGGGGAAGGCCGAGGCGCAGTATGACTACCTGCACACCATAAAGGATGTGGCGTGGGAGAAAGGCACGCTCAAGGCCGTGGGACTCGGCGCTGACGGAAAGGTGGAGTCGGAGTATCAGATAGAGACGGCTGGAGAGGCCGACCATCTTGTGCTCACGCCCATAAAGAACCCTACAGGCACCAAGGCCGACGGCAACGACATCTGTATGGTTCAGGTGGAGGTGGCCGACAGTAAGGCCCGCCGCTGTCCGCTTGACAACCGCTTCGTGTCGTTCTCCGTAGATGGACCTGGCGAGTGGCTCGGAGGCATAGCCAAGAGTCAGAACCGTGACAACTTCATTCTCGACAAGACTTTGCCTGTGGAGTGTGGCGTGAATCGCATTATGGTGCGCTCCACCACGACAGCCGGCCGCATCACAGTGAGGGCTACTGCCAAGGGACTCAAGCCTGTGGAAGTGGCTTTCGACACTGAGGCCATCGACAACAAAGGTGGGCTGTCTTCCTACTTCGCCTCCGACGTGCTCCCGTCAAACCTTGAGGGTGGCGAGACTCCCACGGACAAACCTTCTTACACTGACCATCTGCGCACCATAGGCATAGAGAGTGCCACGGCAGGCTATGACGCGGCGGGCGCCAAACTGAGCTTCGACGACAACGAACTGTCGGAGTGGAAGAATGACGGCAAGGCAAGCACGGCGTGGATAACCTACACGCTGAAGGAAAAGGCGAGGATAGACCAGATAGACATAAAGTTCACGGGATGGCGCCGACGCAGCTATCCCATAGAGATTTATGCCGACCAGACGCTTATATGGAAGGGACGCACCGACAAGTCACTGGGTTATGTGCATCTGCCCATAGTCAAGCCCGTGAGCGCAAAGACTGTGACCATCCGGCAGACTGGCGCGGCATCGACCAAGGACGGCTATGGCGGCATAGTAGAGGTGGCGCAGCCCACAGCCGGAGAGCTTGACCTTTACAAGACTGCCGGTTCGGAGAAGGTGAACAGTGAACTGCGCATCGTGGAAATTGACTTCCTGCAAAAGATAGAGGGCAAGACCCGCAAACAATAAACCTCAAAAGGGCGTGTTTCTTCTAAAGAACACGCCCTAAATCAATATCGCCAAGTTTCCACTTCGGGGGGACTACTTGAGAGTGTAAAAAAGAAAAGCCCTACAAATCAAAGACTTGCAGGACTCTGTTGCGGAGAGAGAGGGAGAAGATTAGCGCTCCGCGCTCTACCGTAACCTGCTATAAATCAAGGCTTTGTTAAATTGCCATTTTGCCGTTTTTCGTTGTTCCGTCCGAGAATCGTTCAAAGACGAGGCATCTCTATTTTGCTGAAGTCCAGCGACTTTGGTTTTACATATTTAATTTACTTAACACTTTTAACTCGAATTACTCCACACGCATCTCCCTATTGCATCCTCTTTTTCCATCATTCCATAGAGTCCTTACTCATAAGGAAAGGGATGAAAACTTGTATCTGCTTGTAGCGCTTCTAATAATCAGCAACTTAACCCGGTCGTTGTATGCGAATAAGCCTGTAGCCGATATGTAGCACTTTGTAGCGGGATGTAGCAGAGCATCTTGTATCGTGTACAAAGATAATATAATACTTTAGTATTTTATGAATTATCTATTATCATTTATAGATTATTGGCTATAGTCAGAGCGCT
>CAVHDN010000128.1:0-6378 GCA_963634315.1 Flexilinea sp.
GACTTCAGACAGTGCGTTGAATACCGCGACGCCAAGGCCAACTTATTGGCGAAATACAACAAAGAGTTCGACTACAAGGAACTGGGGAAGCTGTCGATAGACTACTCCGACGGCATAATCGAGGCCGGCAAGGGTGTTGACGAAGAACTGTTAGCCTACGGCAAAGCGAGCAAAGCACCTCTGTTGGACTACCCTGGCGAGGACTTCGCGGCCAAATATAAGGACTTCTACGAGAAAATATGCCAATAAGACGCTAAGCCACAACTCACCATAAGCCAAGGCGAGCGTCAATGGCAAAGGATAACCATACTACTTTTTTTTAAGACACAACGATGAAGATTAAGCATTTGGCGGGCCTCGCATTGGCGGGAGCCATGCTTGTTGCCTGCACCGACACGACCGACACCATAGGAACATCGCTGACAGACATAACCGACAAGTTCGACATCAAGAACGACACTTTCCAAGTCAGCACACGGTCTATAGCCGTCGATTCGGTCTTGTCGCAGAGCATTTACACATACTTAGGCCACATAAAAGACCCCGAGACGGGAACATACCTTACGAGCAACTACACCACCCAATTCACAGTACTCGAAAGCCTGTACAAAGGTAGTGAGTATCTGCCGGAAGAAGACAGTGTGGTTAGCAAAAAGGACGGGCTTGTAGTGGCCGACTCTTGCCGACTGCGAATATTTGTGAACAGTTATGTGGGCGACTCGCTCAACCCAATGAAACTTGCAGTGTGCGAGATGGCGAAACCAGTGGAAGAGGGACAGTCCTACTACACCAACTTCAACCCAGAGAGCAAGGGGCTTCTGCGTAGCGACGGCAACCAAATAAGAAAGAACAAGGCCTACACCGTAATGGACCTCAACCTCAGCGACAGTCTGCGCAGTAGCTTGGTGTCGAACGGCTCGACAAAGCCTATCACCATTCAGCTCGACGATGAATACACTGACAAGGATGGCAAGAAATACGACAACTATGGCACATACATAATGCGCAAGTACTACGAGAACAATGCCTACTTCAAAAACTCATACAACTTCGCCCACAATGTTTGCCCAGGCTTCTACATCAAGTCAACCGACGGACTAGGTGTGATGAGCGAAGTGTATCTGACTGAGCTGCAGGTATACTTCAGATACATTTACAACGACACCCTTCAGAGCGGGCTCATGCAATTGGCTGGAACCGAGGAGGTGATGTCCACCAACACCATCATCAACGACAAGGAGCGCACACGCAAACTGGCCGAAGAGGACACATGCACCTATCTGAAAGCGCCTGCAGGCATATTCACCGAGGTCACTTTGCCCATAGAAGACATCATGCTAGGACATGAGAGCGACACCTTAAGTTCGGCAAAGATTGTGTTCACAAGGATCAACCCAACCAATGAGGACAACTCGTTCAGCGAGCCTACCAATGTTTTGATACTGCCAAAAGACAGCCTCTACAGTTTCTTTGCCAACAAGGACTTGCCCGACAACGTGCAATCGTACTTGGCCACCTACGACAATACGCGCAACACCTACACGTTCAACAACATTTCGGGTCTCGTGACCGCCATGTATCAGGCAAAGAAAGAGGGGAAGAGCACCACCGACAATTGGAACAAGGCTGTACTTGTGCCTGTTGCAGTGACCACAAGCACGTCGTCTTCATCATCGACCTCATCAACCATAACCAACGTGGCCAACGAGATGGGACTGAAGAGCACCAAGCTTGTGGGAGGACCGAACAACCAGCACAAGCCCATCACCATAAGCGTGATATACAACAAGTTCATGAAGCAATAAACGCCTAGCGTCATGGCTGACAACTTTCTGGAAAAGCACCGCGAGGAGTATGAACTACGCAAAGAGGCATATCTGCGCAAGAAAAGGCACTTGCCCAAACGTCCGCTGCACACTCCCGAGCGGCCCGCCGATGAGGCTCTTTAAGAGTCAGCAGACTTTTTTCATTGACGATTACAGTTGGAGAGAGTTGAAACTAAGCAAGTAAAGGGATTTCTTTACTTGCTTAGTTTTATCATTAACAAGCCTATTGCAGTCCAAATAAGCTCACGTATTCTTACTATAAGAGCCACGAATATGCCTGCGCTCGTGGTAAGAGCCAAGCCCTTGGCCGACATAAGGAAACCGCCTTCACGTCCTCCAAGTTGCAGAGGCATAAAGAAAAGCATGTTGGCAAAGAGCGAAGTAAAAGCAAGAATAAGTATTGAGTCAAGATAGCTTGCATCGGGCGAAAGCACGAGCAGCACGAAATATATCTCCAAGGCCGACACTACACGGCACGAGAGCTCAAGCCCCACCGCCGTGACAAACGACCAGCGGTTCTGGTTGTGCAGAGCGGCCATCTGGCGGTCTATTGTGTCAAGCTGTTCTCTGTGGCGCTCAAGAAACGGAGCAGCCCATTTCCTCACCATAGGGAAACGCCGCAGCACATTCATACAACTCATGGCTATGCCTTTCTTGTAGCCTTTGAGGAAGAACCAAATGGCCAACGAGCAAAAGGCCGCAATGGCCACGAGCAACAGGACCATGAAAAGACTTACGCTCTGTGTGGCTACATATAGAAAACACGAAAGCAACCAAAACCAGAAATGGGAGAACATGTGGGTCATGGCGTAGAGCAGTACTGAGGCCGAAGCTCTATCAGTGCCTATCTTTGGTGAAAGGGCCATTATGCGGTAAGGCTCGCCACCCATAAGTCCACCAGGCGTGGCGTAGTTGAGCGCGAAGCCACTTATAGTAGTCTTGTAGAGCCACCAAAAGCCCGCGCTTCGCCGCCCTTGCGGATCGTCGCCACCCACATTCTTTATAATCACAAGCCAAGCGGCAGTATTGAACAAGTAGAGAAAAGCCCACAACGCTACCACTGCGGCGAACCAATAACCTGCACGGCGCAGTCCGTCACGCACTTGTTCGAAATCCAACTGCGTAATCATTATGGCCAGTACGACCAAGCCGAAAATGAAGAACGCGTTTTGGTATTTTCCTTTCATCGCTCGCCTTTTGGTGCGTCTTGCTGTTGCTTATTCTCCCTACTTTCCTTGTTTTCCCTATTTTCCCGGTTATCCTTGTTCTCCCGGTTGTCCTTGTGCATCCTCGGTGCAGCAAAGCGCGATTTCTCACTGTCGTCGCGCTTTTCATGATAAAGCTTGGGCAATGGGTTCGCCAAAGGAATGTCGTAGTTGGTCCTATTGCGGAACACGTCGATAGCCGTGAATATGGCCTGACGGAAAGAAGTGGGATCAGCAACACCCTTGCCGGCTATATCATAGGCCGTTCCATGGTCGGGTGAAGTGCGCACAATGGGCAGACCGGCTGTATAGTTCACGCCCATCTCTGCAGCGATGGCCTTGAACGGAGCCAAGCCTTGGTCGTGGTACATGGCCAACACACCGTCGAAGTGGGTATATGTGCAACTCCCGAAGAAGCCGTCGGCTGCATAAGGGCCAAAGGCTTGCAGTCCCTTGCCCTCCAATGCCTTTATGGCAGGAAAGATTACGTCAGCCTCCTCTGTGCCCAGCAAACCGTTGTCGCCCGCATGGGGATTGAGCGCGAGCACGGCTATGCGTGGGTTGGAAATGCGGAAGTCCCTCTTGAGACTGTTGAAGAAGATGGTTGCTTTCTCCACAATAGCCTCCGTTGTTATGGCTTTGGGCACCTCGCTTATGGGCAAGTGCGTAGTGACCAGAGCCACCCTAAGCCCACCGTTCATCAGCACCATAAGAGCCTTGTTGCCGTCGCCCACACGGTCTTCTATGTATTCCGTATGACCGCAGAAATGGAACTCTTCGCTTTGTATGTTATTCTTGTTGATTGGAGCAGTCACCAACACGTCGAACAATGACAAGCGGTAGTCCTCCATGGCCCGGTCGAGAGCCTTCAGCGCAACCTGTCCAGCCTCTTTCGACGGCTGTCCAACCTCCACTTTCACTTCATCGTCAAACGTAGTGAGCAGGTTCACCCGTCCGTCCTTGGCCTCATCGGCACTGTCGATGATGCTGAACGGCGTCTGCAAGTTGAGCATCTTACGGTGGTAGGCGGCCACCTTGGGCGAGCCGTAGATTATAGGAGTGCAAAACTCCAACATTCCCGAGTCTTCAAAAGTCTTGAATATCACCTCATAGCCTATGCCATTAGTGTCTCCATGCGTGATGGCCACGCGTATTGGTCTGTTATTCTCCATTGTTGTCTCTTTCCTTATGTAGTTATTGCGAGGTCATGTAACCTCCATTGTTCATTATGTTCCTTTATTTCTTGCTTTATTGTCCTGCCCCCACTTTAGCAAGCGTGAGCAATGCGGCCTCAAGCCTCTTCATATTGTTACGCTTAGGTTTTCCCGGAGCAAAGACGAAGCCCTCAGCCACTATGGTCATACCCTTTACGCTGTCCACCATGGCCAGACTAACGAACGGCCCTCCCATTGCGTCGCCTTCCATCTGCCATAGCCCACGGCTAATGAGCATCATGCGTCCTCTCTCCTTAGTCAAACGCTGCTGCACAGGCACATGTCTCTCTGTAGCCATATGCATGAAAGGCTGTTCGCCAGGTATGTTAGCCCTCATTACGCTGTCGCGCATGGTCAAGTTTCGGGTTGCATCGAGGCTGATGCCAGGATAAGTGTAAACGCAGATGTTAGTGTAACTCTCTGCCCTATTGTCCGACAGCCACAAGAAGCGTTCACCTCTCTTCATGGCCGTCAAGTCTTGCGGCACCAATATCCGCCACCCGAACATATCCTTCACCGCCTTCACCGCCGCCGCATTGTTTCTCCTCTGCAAGTCATACGCCTCAGTGTTCAGTTCGAAGCGGTCGAGCAGTTGCCTTAGCCGTGCGCCCCACTGGTTCATGTCGGTCTCAAGAACCCCTACTGAAGGCGCACTGATGGTGACCATGAGCTGATGGCGGGCGTTCACATCCCTTTGGTATCTTATTTTGGTGCGCCCATAAAGAGCACTATCTGTATGTACCATCACTATGCACCGTGCATAGCGAGTGGCTCCGCCTGGAACCTTTCCCTCCACGTGCGACACGCTGAACCATCGTTCGTTCTGCGGCAAAGCCGGCACTGGATGTTCAAGCACAGCATCCATGACTCTCCTGACGGCCGTATCGCTCGTCACGAGAAGCACATCATAGGGGTCTCCCCCACTGTTCGGCTTCAAGTCTCTTTCGCCACAACCCACTACTAAAAGAGTCATCAAGGCGTAAGCCAACATGCGTCTGACACATATCAAAATACACATTATTATATATACATGCCTGTCAGCACCCCACATACCTGTTTATTGTTCCTTTGACAGACTGCCTTTCTTGGCCGTTGAGAGAAGACCGCACGCGGCAAAGATGTCCTGTCCCCTACTCGCACGTATGGTGGTGAACACCCCGTGGTGGGTGAGATAGTCGCGCAGAGCCTCCATCCGGCTGTCGTCAACTCCTTGCAGGTCAACGTCTGGTATGGCATGGAAGCGTATGAGATTGATGCGGCAGTCGAGTCCGTTAAGCAACTTTATAATCTCGCGAGCATGCATAGTACTGTCGTTTACGCCCTTGAAGACGATGTATTCAAACGATACTCGCCGCTGGTGACTGAAGTCATATTGCCTAAGCAGTTCCACCACGTCGGCTATGGCCATCTGCCCCTCCGCAGGCATCAGTTGTCTCCGCTGTTCGTGCAGCGGTGAGTGCAGACTTATGGCCACATGACACTCACTCTCATCGAGAAAGCGCTTCAACTTGTTCTTAATGCCCACACTGCTCACCGTTATGCGCCTCGGGCTCCACGCCCAGCCCCATGGGGCCGTCAAAGCGTTGGTTGCCGCAATCACATTGTCGAGGTTGTCCATCGGTTCGCCCTGTCCCATGAACACGATGTTAGTCAACTGCTCGCGCTCCGGCAGCGAGTATATCTGGTTGAGTATGTCGGCTGCGGTCAGATTGCCCTCAAATCCCTGCTTGCCTGTCTGGCAAAAGAGGCAGTTCATCTTGCACCCCACCTGCGACGATACGCACAGCGTGGCTCTGTCTTTGTCGGGAATGAACACCGTCTCCACATATTTTCCCGAAGCTGTCGGGAACAGGTATTTCACAGTGCCGTCCTTGGAGCGTTGGCTTTCCAAAGGAGCCATGCAGCCTATTTCAAACTTTTCCTCAAACAGTTTGCGGTTGGCCTTCGATATGTTGGTCATAGCATCGACCTCCGTCACATGGGCCGCATACACCCAACGAGCTATCTGTCCGGCCGTAAAAGCGGGCATGCCCAGTTCTTTCACAGCCGCCTTAAGCTCATCGAGCGTCATTCCGAGAAGAGGCTTCTTGCCGTTTTCCTTTGTCATAAAAGAACATTGTCTCTCACCAAAAC
>CAVHDN010000129.1:0-6367 GCA_963634315.1 Flexilinea sp.
TGCATCTTGGAAATCTGCACCTACTATACTGCGCAGTCACTGGGCTTGCTAGTAGAACCAAAAAGAAAAGCGCCTCTTTTCTGGTAGAAATGAGGCGCATTTCTCATAGAAAAGAGGCGCATTTCTACCAGAAAAGAGGCGCTTTTCTAAAAGGGGTGTATAGACATGGTCTGAAACACACCAAATATTTTACATTTGTTGCCGTGGAAGCGACCGCCTGTCGCTTTGACATGAGCAACACTATATATAATAATGTATAGATGGATTCTATAAAAGCCAATTTATAGAACCCTCCTATATAAGTTCCGAGCTTGCCGACCTTGAAACATGAAAAGCCTGCGCTTAATTTGCCCGAACCGATTATATTTCTTATTTTTGCGTTCCAATCCCAAGAAAGAACAAACGGTAATACATATATGATATATACTATAACAGCCCCTGAGACGCTTGACGCCCAGGTGGCACTCCCTGCCTCGAAAAGCATAAGCAACCGCGCACTCATAATAAACGCGCTTGCCGGAGGCACCTCCGAACCACTCAACCTCTCCGACTGCGACGATACCGAGGTGACCGTGGCCGCACTGCGCAACATGCCCGACGTGATTGACATAAAAGCCGCCGGCACCGCCATGCGCTTCCTCACCGCCTACCTCGCCGTGACCCCAGGCCAGCACACCATAACAGGCACCGAACGCATGAAGCACCGCCCCATAAAGGTGCTCGTGGATGCACTGCGCTACCTCGGGGCCGACATAGACTACGTGGGCGAGGAAGGTTTTCCGCCACTGCGCATCAGCGGCAGGCCACTTGACGGCGGACGGCTGGACATGCCCGGCGACGTGAGTTCGCAGTACATCTCCGCCCTGCTGATGGTAGCCCCGACATTGAAGAACGGCTTGGAGCTGCACCTCAAGGGCAACATCATTTCACGTCCATACATAGACCTCACGCTCTCCCTCATGGCCGCCTACGGAGCCGAGGCCGAGTGGAGCGACATAGACACCATCAAGGTTAGCGCCAAGCCCTACACCGTGCGCCCCTACCACATAGAAAACGACTGGAGTGCCGCCTCCTACTGGTATGAGATGATGGCCATTGGCAGCAAGCGCGACAGCCGCGTAGAGCTTGACGGACTGGCCGATGGCAGTAGGCAAGGCGACTCGTTGGTGCGCTACATCTTCAGTCTGCTTGGCGTGAACACCATCTTCGGCAGTAAGCACGACGACACCCCCACAGCGGTCACCCTCCGCTGCACCGGTCGCCGACTGCCCCGACTGGAATATGACTTCGTCAACTCCCCCGACCTCGCCCAGACCTTTGTGGTGTGCTGTGCGGCCATGGGAGTGAAGTTCCGCTTCACCGGATTGCAGACCCTGAAGATAAAGGAGACCGACCGCATAGAAGCCCTCAAGGCCGAGATGCGCAAGTTCGGCTATGTCATAAACGACGTGGACGGCCGCGAACTCGTGTGGGACGGCGAGCGGTGTGAGGCAGAGGCCAACCCCACGGTGAGCACCTACGACGACCACCGCATGGCCCTGGCCTTCGCCCCATTAGCCTTCAAGTATGGCAGTGTGCGCATAGACCATCCACAAGTGGTCACCAAGTCCTATCCCGCCTACTGGGACGACCTGCGCAAGGCTGGCTTCACCATAACCGAGAGCGACGACTAAGCTCCAACCCCAAACCACCTCCCTTTCTTATGGTAACCGTCTGCATCATCGCCCTCATTGTACTGTTTGTCCTAGCCTTGGCCGCCCGACGCTTTCTCGGCACCAACGACACTACCCCCGCCAACGACTCCTGTGCCACCTGCACTTCGGCTGGCGGCAAGTGCGCCCGCGAGTGCATGATTGAAGCCGCCGCCAAGCCCACCGAATATTACGACGACGAAGACCTGGACACCTATCGCGGTCGCCCCTCCGACGCCTACACCGACACTGAGGCCGAAGAGTTCCGCTATGTGCTCTACACCATGCGCCCCGACGAGGCCGAAGGGTGGAGCCGCAGTCTCGCCGCACGAGGCATAAACGTGCCCGACCAGTTGAAGGACGAGCTGCTCCTCCTCTTGGGCGACACACAAGGCAACGCATAAAAAGGCCGCAGTCACTACAGCCCCAACAAAGTGAAATGTCGATAATAGAATATACATTCTTTCAAAACGCCCTGCTCGGAAGTCTGCTCGCCAGTGTGCTGTGCGGCTTTGTGGGCACCTATATAGTGGCCCGCCGCCTGGTGTTCATCAGCGGCGGCATAACCCACGCGTCGTTCGGCGGCATAGGCCTTGGCGTTTACTTCGGTCTCAACCCCATACTCTCCGCCATGGTGTTTGCCGTGGCCAGTGCCTGCGGCGTGCAGTGGATGTCGCACCGCGGCCGCATACGCGAAGACTCCGCCATAGCCGTGTCGTGGACGTTTGGCATGAGCGTAGGCATAATATGCTGTTTTCTCACGCCCGGCTTCATGCCCGACCTCTCTTCCTACCTGTTCGGCAACATCCTCACCATAGGCCGCGCCGACCTGTGGCTGCTCGGAAGCATGACCGCAGCCGTAGCCCTGCTCTTCGCCCTGCTCATGCGCACCATAATAAGCGTGGCCTTCGACCCCGTGTTCGCCCGTTCGCAACACCTGCCCGTGGCCTTTGTTGACTATCTCATGATGGCCGTCACGGCCATGACCATAGTCTCCACACTGCGCATGGTGGGCATAGTGCTCGCCATGGGCCTGCTCACCCTGCCACAGATGACCGCCAACCTCTTCACCTACAGTTTCAGGCGCATGATAGCCCTAAGCATAATGTTCGGCTTGCTCTACTGCATGGCCGGCCTGGCCGTGTCGTTCTGGCTCAACGTGCCCTCAGGCGCAAGCATAATATTCGTCTCCATAGTCATTTATGCCCTGCTCAAGACAATAAAAACGGTGGTTTCAAAGTTTAGAAAGTGTGATAACGTTCAGTAAACGATATATAATAATGTTGTTTGCAGCCGTGGCCTTGTTGGTCGTGGCGGGTTGCAGCACGCACAAGAACACCAGTCGCACACGCTGGTGGCATGCGTTCAATGCCCGCTACAACACCTACTACAACGGCAGCCAGGCGTTTATTGAAGGTTCACAGGAAAAGGAGAAAGGCAACAAGGACAACTTCACGGAGATGATACCGCTCTATACCGTGGGCAACAAGGCCAGCCGCGACATAGGCAAAGGCCAGTTTGACCGCGCCATAGAGAAGTGCGAGAAAGCCATAAAGCTACACAGCATTAAGCGGAGGCCCGACTGGACGAAGGGACGGCGCAAGACCGCCAAGGACATAGAGTGGCTGTCGCGCAAGGAGTATAACCCCTTCCTGTGGAAGGCATGGCTGCTCATGGGCAAGTCGCAGTTTCAGAAAGGGCAGTTCGACGAGGCCGCCGCCACCTTTTCTTACATGTCGAGACTCTACGCCACACAACCAGCCATCAACGGCATAGCCCGCGCTTGGCTCGCCAAGAGCTACTGCGAATTGGGTTGGCTCTACGATGCCGAAGACGTGATGAACAAGATGCGGCGCGACACCATGCACTACCGCGCTGTGGCCGACTGGGACTATGCCTATGCCGACTACTACGTGCGCAACAACCAGTATGCCGAGGCCGTGCCTTACCTCCGAAAGGTGATAAAGCACGAGAAGCGGCGCAAGCAGAAAGCCCGCGAGTGGTACTTGATGGGACAGTTGCAAGCTGCACTCGGCAACCGTGAGGAAGCCTACAAAGCCTACAAGCACGTGGTGCGCCAGAACCCACCCTACGAGGTGGAGTTCAATGCCCGCATAGCCCAGACCGAGGTGATGGCAAAGGGCAGAACCAAACAGATGATAAGGCGGTTGCGCCGCATGGCAGCCTCCGACAAGAACAAGGACTACCTCGACCAGGTGTATTACGCCATAGGCAACATATACCTCACCGTGAAGGACACCACCAACGCCATAGCCGCCTACGAGAAAGGCAACGAGAAGGCCACGCGCAGTGGCATAGAGAAAGGGGTGCTGTTGCTGCACCTTGGCAACCTCTACTGGGACAAGGAGAAATACAGCGACGCCAAACGCTGCTATGGCGAGGCCATAGGACTGCTCGACAAGGAGCGACCCGACTATGAGGAACTGTCGAACCGCTCGAAGGTGCTCGATGAGTTGGTGCCCTACACCGATGCCGTGTATCTGCAAGACTCACTGCAAGTGCTCGCCACTCTGCCCGAGGCGGAGCGCAACAAGGCTATCGACCGGGTGATAGAGGCTCTCAAGCGCAAGGAGAAGGAAGAGAAGCGCGCCGCCCAAGAGGCTGAGGCGGAGAAACAACAGCAGGCTTCGGGGGCGGTGGGCAACCGTCAGGGCACTAACCAAACGACGCAAACCAACGCGGAGAACAAGTCGGGGACGTGGTATTTCTACAACCCTATGGCAGTGAACCAGGGAAAGGCGGCGTTTCAGAAACAGTGGGGCAAGCGCGATAACGTGGACAACTGGCAACGAGTGAACCGCACTGTGGTGAGCATGGGACAGGACGAGACGCAGGAAACGGCCACTGCCGACAGCGTGGCAAACGTGGCGCCAACCGACTCGGTGGCTTCGGAGGAGAAGAAGGAGGACACTGAGGAGACCGACTTGGCCAGCGACCCGCACAACAGGGAGTATTATCTGGCCCAAATACCTTTCACCGACGAACAAAAGGCGGCGAGCGACGCTACCATAATGGACGGACTGTTCAACTCGGGAGTGATATTCAAGGACAAGCTCGACAATCTCCGACTGAGTGAGAAGGCTCTCACAAGGCTCACCAACCAATATGCCAGCTATGAGAAAAACGATGAGGCGTGGTATCATCTGTTTCTGCTCTACTCGCGTCTTGGCGACAAGACCAAGGCCGACGAGTGCTTGGCCAAGTTGCAGACGCAGTATCCCGAAAGCCAATGGACCACACTGTTGAGCGACCCCTACTTTGCCGAGAACGCGAAGTTCGGCGTACACATAGAAGACTCGCTCTATGGAGCCACCTACGAGGCGTTCAAGGCCAGCCGCTACCAAGAGGTGAAGACCAACGCCGCACTGTCGGCGGAGCGTTTCCCCTTGGGCTACAACCGTTCGAAGTTCATTTTCATTGATGGTCTCGGACTGCTCAACGAGGGTGATGCACAGGGATGCTTGGAAAACATGAAGCTTGTGGTGGAGAAATATCCCGAAAGCGAGGTGTCGGAAATGGCGGGCATGATAATAAAAGGTGTGCAGGCCGGACGCGCGCTTCGCGGAGGTAAGTTTGACATAGGCGACATCTGGTCGCGCCGCGGACTAGACTTGGCCGAGGGCGACAGCACCGCCACCGACACGCTGAGCACCGAGCGCAACACCGACTTCGTGTTTCTGCTGGCGTGCGCGGCCGACTCCATCAACACCAACCAACTGCTTTACGAGTTGGCGAAGTATAACTTCAGCAACTTCCTCGTGCGCAACTTCGACATATCCATCGACGACGACCGTGGCATATGCCGCATGATGATACGTGGCTTCCTCAACTACGATGAGGCTCTGCAATATGCACGTCAGCTATATGCCGACAACGACATGGCCGAACGGCTGCGTGGCTGTCGGAGGATAATAATAAGTGGAGACAACCTGAAGCTACTCGGCACCAAATACAGTTATGTGGACTACGAGAACTTCTTCGAAAAGGCGTTCGCACCGTTGCAGGTGAGCGACGAGCAACTGCTCAACATACCTGAAAGTGTGGAGCAGGAGGAACCGCAGGACGACGACGTGCCCGAGGGCGACGATGGTTTCCAAGGCGAAGACAACGGCCAGCAGAACGATGGTGGTTTTGATTTTGATGAAGACTTTTACAGATGAGCAACGGACTATTATTGTGGGTTGACGATGAGATTGACCTGTTGAAAGCACACTTGCTGTTCCTTGAAAGGAAGGGCTATGAGGTGGTGACCGTGAGCAACGGGGCTGACGCTGTGGAGCAATGTCGCCACACCAACTTCGACTTGGTGCTGCTCGACGAGATGATGCCGGGCCTTAGTGGCCTTGAGACTCTGCAGAAGATAAAGGAGATATTGCCTGCGGTGCCGGTGGTGATGGTGACAAAGAGTGAGGAGGAGAACATAATGGACCAAGCCATTGGTTCGAAGATTGCCGACTATCTCATTAAGCCCGTCAACCCCAACCAGATACTCCTTGCCCTGAAGAAGAACATACACCGCAAGGCCATAGAGACGGAGGTGACGCAGTCGGGCTATCAGCAGAGTTTCCAACAGATAGCCATGCAGATGGGCGAGTGCCGCACGTGGAGAGACTGGGTGGAGGTGTATAAGCGGCTCGTGCATTGGGAACTTGAAC
>CAVHDN010000130.1:0-6367 GCA_963634315.1 Flexilinea sp.
TCTTCTATAGGTATAACGAAGATACGCCCATCGCCTATCTCACCCGTGTGGGCGGCCTTTTCCACTGCAGCCACCGTGCGCTCCACGTTCTTGTCGCGCACCACTATGCTCACCAGTATGCGCTCTATGCAACTCGTGTCGTACATCACGCCGCGGTAGATGCGCGCCTGTCTCATCTTGCCTTCACCCCTGACATCGTAATAAGAGAACCATTCGATGTCGGCGGCAAGCAGTGCTTCCTTCACATCCTCAAACTTTGTCTTTCGGATGATTGCTTCAATCTTTTTCATCTTTTACCTTTCTTTTATTAAAATACTAACACTTTGCAAACTTTCTGCTGCAAAAGTACTGCGTTATGTCAGTGCAAGCAAGAAATACAATGCAAAAAGTCACACAAAACTTAAAGCACGTGACATATTGCATCATTACATATCCCTCGTTTAGCAATTTGAAACGTACAACGGCCTATATGCTTTCAAATTGACAACGGGCTTCTAAAAGTAGATAAAATCATTAACCCTTTATTGCAACTTGTTTCGAAACGTTGTACCTTTGCACCGTAAACGATACAAAAAGTACAATTCAAAGGCAGAAAGGCTGCAAAATGACAACAACAACCGTCAAGTTCACAAAAATGCATGGAGCAGGCAACGACTACATATACGTTGACACCTTATTATATAATATAGGCGACCCTGCTAAAGCGGCACGGCTATGGAGCGCACCGCACACCGGCATTGGCAGCGACGGACTGGTGCTGATAGGCAGGTCAAGCATGCCGGAGGCCGACTTCACCATGCGCATCTTCAATGCCGATGGGTCGGAGGCCATGATGTGCGGCAACGCCTCGCGGTGCATAGGCAAGTATCTTTATGAGAAACGGCTTACCGACAAGACGGAAATAAGGCTGCTCACGCTATCGGGCATAAAGACGCTCCGACTGCACGTCACGCCGAGCGGAACGGTGGAGAGTGTGACTGTGGATATGCTTGCGCCGGTGTTTGCCGACACCAGACTGCTAAGCACGCCTGACGGAAGCATGACCGACGGTACGATAGAAACAAGTAAAGGGCTGTTCAGAGGGACGTTCGTCTCCATGGGCAACCCTCATTTCGTTATATTCACCGACAACATGGACGCTACAGACGTGGCGGAATGGGGCAAGGAACTGGAGTGCAACGCCATGTTCCCCACGCGCTGCAACATTGAGTTTGCTCAGGTCATGCCAGACAAGAGCATCCGCACAAGGGTGTGGGAGCGAGGGAGCGGCATAACGATGGCCTGCGGAACGGGGGCTTGCGCCACTGCTGTGGCTGCCGCCAAGACGGGACGCGCAGGGCGAAAGAGCCGAATAGACATGGACGGCGGTTCGCTGTTCATTGAATGGAACGAGAGCGACAACCATGTGTATATGACCGGTCCGGCGGAGTTCGTGTTTGAGGGGGAGATACCTCTTGAGGAATAAACCGAGGCTTGAGGACAATATACTTGAGACGTAGGCAGGACAACAACAGACAAACTTCACAAACAAAATAAAGAATTTAAAGAATATGGCATTAGTCAACGAACATTTCCTGAAACTGCCAAACAACTACTTGTTTGCAGACATTGCGAAGAAAGTGAACGCCTTCAAGGTGTCTCACCCGAAGGCCAACGTGATTAGTCTCGGCATTGGCGACGTGACGCAGCCCTTGTGCCCGGCAGTGATAGAGGCCATGCACAAGGCGGTGGATGAGATGGGCAAGGGAGAGACGTTTCGTGGCTATGGGCCGGAACAGGGCTACCTCTTCCTGCGTGAAGCGATAGCCAAGAACGATTTCCTGCCGCGTGGCATACATATCTCGCCCGACGAAATCTTTATCAATGATGGGGCGAAGAGCGACACGGGCAACATTCAGGAACTGGTGCGCTGGGACAACACCGTGGGTGTTACCGACCCTATCTATCCTGTATATATCGACTCCAACGTGATGATAGGCCGGGCCGGAACACTTGGTGCCGACGGCAAGTGGAGCAATGTGGCTTATATGCCCTGCACAGCGGAGAACAACTTCACGCCGCAGATACCCGACAAGCGCATAGACATCATATATCTGTGCTATCCCAACAACCCTACAGGCACGGTCATCTCAAAGGATGAGCTGCGCAAATGGGTGAACTACGCCATAAAGAACGATACGCTCATATTCTACGATGCTGCCTACGAGGCTTACATACAAGATCCCGACATTCCTCATTCCATCTATGAGATAAAGGGAGCGCGTAAGGTGGCCATCGAGTTCCACAGTTTCTCCAAGACGGCGGGCTTCACGGGTGTGCGCTGTGGCTACACCATTGTGCCGAAAGAGCTCACCACCGCCACGCTCGACGGAGAGCGTGTGCCGCTCAATCCCTTGTGGAACCGTCGGCAGAGCACTAAGTTCAACGGCACGAGCTACATAAGTCAGCGAGCTGCTGAGGCCATATACACGCCCGAAGGCAAGGAGCAAGTGCGTGAGACCATAAAGTACTATATGGACAATGCCAAGATGATGTACAAGACGCTCACCGAACTGGGCTTCGAGGTATATGGAGGCGTTAACGCACCTTATCTTTGGGTGAAGACTCCAGACGGCACAGGCAGTTGGAAGTTCTTCGAGGAGATGCTTTACGGTGCGCATGTGGTGTGTACTCCCGGCGTGGGCTTCGGTCCGAGCGGTGAGGGATACATCCGGCTCACGGCCTTTGGCAACCACGAGGACTGCATGGAGGCTATGGAGCGCATACGCAACTGGCTCAAGAAGTAATGGGACAACGCCTCACCCGCCACACACAACGACACTCAACACAACAAACACAAATATACAAACACAGTTAAAAGAAAGGTTCAATTATGAAAATGACAAGACGACTCGGTTTCGCGGCTCTGTTGCTCATGGCCGCAACAATGACTGTTAGTGCACAGGACAAAGTGGAGGGTACGGTTTCGGCCGATGTGGTTAACCAATACATCTGGCGTGGCACGGAGTGTGGTGAGGCAAGTGTGCAGCCAACGCTCGGACTGAGCTACAAGGGAGTGTCGCTCACCGCGTGGGGAAGCACGGAGCTGAACCCAAGCGGCAAATATCCTAAGGAGTTCGACCTCACGCTGGGCTACAGCACGGGAGGGTTCAACATTGGTGTGACCGACTATTGGTTTACCTCTGGCGGCGACCCTGACGGACGTTACTTCCGCTACAACACCCACGGCACCAACCATATGTTTGAGGCCAACGTGGGCTACGACTTCGGTCCTGTGGCAGTGCAGTGGTACACCTACTTCGCAGGCAACGACTACAACAAGATTGACGAGACCACTGGTGAGGCCAAGCGCGCCTACTCCTCTTATGTTGAAGTGTCGGCTCCGTTCAAGCTCGGAGGTCTCGACTGGCTCGCAGCCGTGGGAGCATCGCCGCTGAAGACATCGCTCTACGGCAACAGCGACTTCGCAGTGACCAACGTGTCGGTGAAGGCCACAAAGGACATAGCCGTCACTCCGTCGTTCTCCATCCCGGTGTTCGTGGGCGTAGCTGCCAACCCTTGTTCGCAGAAGGCCTACTTCCTGGCTGGTTTCACACTTAGACCGTAACGCGACCTTGGCGCATGCAAAGGGCGTTGACTAAAGAAGACAAGCAAACATCAACAAATAAATAACTTTTAAACAATGTCAAATTTAAGATTTCAGGTTGTTGAAGAGGCATTCAAGAAGAAGCCTCTTGAGATTGAGGCTCCCAAAGAGAGACCTTACGAGTATTTTGGCAAGTATGTCTTCAATCGTGAGAAGATGTACAAGTATCTGCCGAAAGACGTTTACGAAAAGCTCATCGACGTTATCGACAACGGCACTCGCCTCGACCGCTCCATAGCCGACGCTGTGGCAGCAGGCATGAAGCAGTGGGCCGTGGAGAACGGTGTGACCCACTACACCCACTGGTTCCAGCCGCTCACCGAGGGCACTGCCGAGAAGCACGACTCCTTCATTGAGCACGACTTCAAGGGTGGCATGGTGGAGGAGTTCTCCGGCAAGCTGCTCGTACAGCAGGAGCCTGACGCTTCGTCGTTCCCAAGTGGCGGCATCCGCAACACGTTTGAGGCTCGCGGCTACTCTGCATGGGACCCCACATCGCCTGTCTTCATAATGGACGACACCCTTTGCATACCCACCATCTTCATTTCCTATACTGGCGAGGCGCTCGACTACAAGGCTCCTCTGCTCCGCACGCTCCACGCTGTCAATGTGGCTGCTACCGACGTGTGCCACTACTTCTATCCTGACGTGAAGAAAGTGCAGAGCAACCTTGGTTGGGAGCAGGAGTACTTCCTCGTTGACGAGGGTCTCTACTCGGCACGTCCTGACTTGTTGCTCACCGGACGCACCCTCATGGGTCACGACTCGGCCAAGAACCAGCAGATGGACGACCACTACTTCGGCACCATACCTGACCGTGTGCAGGCGTTCATGAAGGACTTGGAGGTGCAGGCTCTTGAGCTTGCCATTCCTTGCAAGACACGTCACAATGAGGTAGCGCCCAACCAGTTTGAACTTGCTCCTATCTTCGAGGAGACCAACCTCGCCGTTGACCACAACATGCTTCTCATGTCGCTCATGAAGAAGGTGGCCCGCAAGCACGGTTTCCGTGTACTGCTCCACGAGAAGCCGTTCGCTGGCATCAACGGTTCGGGCAAGCACAACAACTGGAGTCTTAGCACCGACACGGGTGTGCTGCTCCACGGTCCCGGCAAGACTCCTACCGACAACCTGCGCTTCGTGGTGTTCATCGTTGAGACTCTTATGGGTGTGTATAAGCACAACGGACTGCTCAAGGCGAGCATCATGAGTGCCACCAACGCTCATCGTCTGGGAGCCAACGAGGCACCTCCAGCCATCATCTCGTCGTTCCTCGGCAAGCAGCTCACCGAACTGCTCGACCATATTGAGAAGTCCGACAAGGACAACCTCTTCGACGTGGCTGGCAAACAGGGTCTGCGTCTCGACATTCCCGAGATACCTGAACTGCTCATCGACAACACCGACCGCAACCGTACTAGTCCGTTTGCCTTTACCGGCAACCGCTTTGAGTTCCGGGCCGTGGGCTCTGAGGCCAACTGTGCTTCGGCCATGACTGCCCTCAACGCTGCTGTGGCAGAGGCTTTGGTGAACTTCAAGACTCGTGTGGATGCGCTCATAGCCAAGGGCGAGGACAAGACGAGCGCCATCATTGACGTGGTGCGCGAAGACATCAAGGCTTGCAAGCCCATACGCTTCGACGGCAACGGCTACAGCGACGAGTGGGTTGAGGAGGCACGCAAGCGTGGTCTTGACTGTGAGACGAGCTGCCCTGTCATCTTCGAGCGTTATCTCGACCAGTCGAGCATTGACATGTTCGAGAGCCTTGGCATCATGTCGAAGAAGGAGCTTGAGGCACGCAACGAGGTGAAGTGGGAGACCTACACGAAGAAGATACAGATAGAGGCGAGGGTTATGGGCGACTTGTCCATGAACCACATCATACCTGTGGCCACTCACTATCAGAGCATGCTGCTGAAGAATGTGGAGAACATCCGCAATGTCTTCTCTGCCGAGAAGGCCGAGAAGCTGTCGGCCCGCAACATGAAGCTCATTGAGGAGATTGCCGAGCGCACTCAGACCATCGAGTCGGGTGTGGAGGAGTTGGTCAATGCCCGTAAGGTGGCCAACAAGATTGACGATGAGCATCTGAAGGCCATTGCCTATCACGACACGGTGGCTCCTAAGATGGAGGCCATTCGCTACGAGATAGACAAGCTCGAGCTGCTCGTTGAGGACGACCTCTGGACGCTGCCTAAGTACAGGGAGCTGTTGTTCATCAGATAAAGAGAGTGACAAAATAAAGGGCGTGCTCCAAGCTATAGGACACGTCAAGCCATTGGCCCGAAAGGGCATTACACCAAAAGCCGCGCCTGCAGTGCGGGCGCGGCCTAAACAGACAATCTATTTCTTTTTTTGGTTGTTTGAAGTTTGCGACAGGGAGCCACTGCGAAGTGGCTCCCCGTTTTTTAATGTTGGTGCGGCATTTCATCTAATATCAATCTCACTTATAACATTCTCACTTACTTTTTCGTTTGTGATACTGAAATTGAAGTGAAAAAAGCGGCGTGGGCTGCGCTCACGTTGTCATCTGCTTGCTAGTAGGTGCAGATTTCCAAGATGCACCCGCGGCGCACAGGGTCGCACCTCGGAGAGGCGCTCCTACTAGCACGCCCGATGACTGCGCAGTATAGTAGGTGCAGATTTCCAAGATGCACCCTAAGCGCACAGGGTCGCACCTCGGAGAGGCGCTCCTACTAGCAAGCCCGGTGACTGCGCAGT
>CAVHDN010000131.1:0-6359 GCA_963634315.1 Flexilinea sp.
CGGCAAGAAAGCTTGCTTTCAGTTGCCCGAGTGCAGCTTAGGTTATGCAAAGGTAGTGCAAAAAGGCGGCTTTTGGTGCTCATGTCCCCATTTATGTGCATTTTCTTTTTGGCAACAATAGGCTAAAGCCGCTCTGTATGAAATAAAATGTATAACTTTGCAACTGCAAGCCACACCAAGCCATAAAGCCAACCCGGCGCACTGACACACGTGGGTGACGATGGCTTGGCTCACACATTGCTACACATTATATTATATATAAAGATATAAAAGAACCAAACAAATTATTTATGGCAACAACTCCAGAATTCAAGTATGCACCCATGTTCCAAACGGGCAAGGATGATACAGAGTATCGGCTGCTGACCAAAGAGGGCATCAGCACCGGCGAGTTTGAGGGAAAGACTATCCTGAAGGTGTCCAAAGAGGCACTCACACTGCTCGCACAGCAGGCTTTCCACGATGTAGAGTTTATGCTCCGCAGGGAACACAACAAGCAAGTGGCCAAGATACTGACCGACCCCGAAGCTTCGGAGAACGACAAGTATGTGGCCTTACAGTTCCTGCGCAATGCCGAGACCGCCGCGAAGGGCATACTGCCTTTCTGCCAAGACACCGGTACAGCCATAATACACGCCGAGAAGGGACAGCGCGTGTGGACTGACTTCGAGGACGAGGAGGCTTTGAGCCGTGGCGTCTATAACACGTTCACTCAAGACAACCTGCGCTACTCGCAGAACGCACCGCTCAACATGTATGACGAGGTGAACACACGTTGCAACCTGCCGGCGCAAATAGACATTGAGGCAACCGAGGGCGACGAGTATCGCTTCGTGATGGTGGCAAAGGGCGGAGGCTCAGCCAACAAGACCTACTTCTATCCCATGACAAAGGCCACCATACAAAATGAGGGTACGCTCCTGCCGTTCCTCGTGGAGAAGATGAAGAGCCTCGGCACAGCCGCTTGTCCGCCTTACCACATTGCGTTCGTCATAGGCGGTACCAGTGCTGAGAAGAACCTGCTCACGGTTAAGCTCGCTTCAATAAAGTACTACGACAACCTGCCTACCACAGGCGACGAGACGGGACGCGCTTTCCGCGACATAGACCTTGAGGCCAAGTTGCTCGACGAGGCCCACAAGATAGGCCTTGGAGCACAGTTCGGCGGTAAGTATCTTGCCCACGACATCCGCGTTGTGCGTCTGCCCCGTCACGGTGCAAGCTGTCCCATCGGCATGGGCGTGAGTTGCTCGGCCGACCGCAACATAAAGGCAAAGATAAACAAGGATGGTGTGTGGCTGGAGCGCATGGACGCCAACCCCACAGAGCTCATTCCCGAAGAACTGCGCAAGCCGGGTGAGGGTGCCAAGGGCATAGAGATAGACCTCGATGGTGGCATAGACAACGTGCGCAAGGAACTGTCTAAGTATCCCGTCAGCACGCGTGTTAGCCTGAAAGGCACCATCATCGTGGCCCGTGACATAGCCCACGCTAAGCTAAAGGCTCGCTTGGATGCTGGCGAAGACCTGCCGGCCTACTTCAAGGACCACCCAATACTCTACGCCGGCCCGGCAAAGACTCCCGAGGGCTATCCCTGTGGCTCAATGGGTCCGACCACGGCCAACCGCATGGACCCCTACGTGGATGAGTTCCAAGACCATGGCGGCAGTCTCGTGATGATAGCCAAGGGCAATCGCGGTCAGGTGGTCACTGACGCCTGCCAGAAACACGGCGGCTTCTACCTCGGCACCATAGGCGGCGTGGCCGCAGTGCTCTCGCAGAGTAGCATCAAGAGCATAGAGTGCGTGGAATATCCCGAACTGGGCATGGAGGCCATATGGAAGATACGCGTGGAGGACTTCCCCGCATTCATCCTCGTTGACGATAAGGGCAACGACTTCTTCAAGCAACTCAAGCCCTGGACACCATGTCCGCTCTGCAAGTGAACAAAAAGACTGGCCACGGATATATAATCCCTTTGGCCTAACATATAACTCATTAATCTCGAAGGCAGCTTCCGCAAACACTGTGGGGCTGTCTTTTTTTACCAAACTTAACGTACCATCTTTGTCTGTTGTCGCATAAAAGCCTAAATTTGCAATCGAAGACCTCACGCCCGACAACGTCTGCGTCAGGCCATTCCTAAAACTAACTAAAAACCTTATGGCTATGGATAAAGACATTATTGCTATGAACCCTAATCCGCTGGTGGCAGCTCTGCAGAAGCCGGCGCGCGAATTCACCAAAGCAGATATCATCAGCTACATCCGCAACCATGACATACGCATGGTCAACTTCATGTATCCTGGCGGCGACGGGCGGTTGAAGACTCTCAGCTTCGTCATTAACAGCATGCGCCATCTCGACGACATACTTTCCTGTGGCGAACGGGTGGATGGCTCAAGTCTGTTCAATTTCATTCAGGCCGACAGTAGCGACCTCTATGTGTTGCCACGGTTCAGCACCGCGTTTATAAATCCTTTTACCGAAATACCCACGCTGTGCATGCTCTGTTCCTATTTCGACAAGGACGGACAACCGTTGGCCAGTGCGCCCGAACACACGCTGATAAAGGCCGCCGAAACCTTCAGACGGGTGACAGGCATGGAGTTTCAGGCTATGGGCGAACTGGAATATTATGTCGTGCGGCCATACACCAGACTCACCACCGACTACTACTATGGTGAATTTCCGCAGAACGACGCCTATCCTGCCACCGACCAGCACGGCTACCACGAGTCGTCGCCCTTTGCCAAGGTAGGTGACTTACGCATGAAGTGCATGCAGTACATATCTCAAGCCGGCGGACAAATAAAGTATGGACACTCTGAGGTGGGAAACTTTACATTGGAAAATAAGTGTGAATACTCCGATTACAGAAACCGTAGTTTGGGTAGCTATGTGTATGAACAAAACGAAATAGAGTTTCTGCCCGTTGATGTGGTGGAGGCCGCAGACCAACTGATGATAGCCAAGTGGGTGATACGCAACCAAGCCTTTGTGGATGGCTTTAATGTCACCTTTGCCCCCAAGATAACTGCGGGCAAGGCCGGCTCGGGACTGCACATCCACATGAGGATGATGGAGAACGGCCACAACCGCATGCTCTCCGGTGGAGTGCTGAGCGATGAGGCACGCAGAGCCATTGCAGGCATGATAGACGTGGCGGGTAGCATAACGGCCTTTGGCAACAAGAATCCCACATCGTACTTCCGGCTTGTGCCGCACCAAGAAGCCCCCACCAACATCTGTTGGGGCGACCGCAACCGTTCGGTGCTCATAAGGGTACCGTTGGGATGGACGGCCAATACCGACATGTGCCACATAGCCAATCCACAGGAACCGCCTCAGACCATAGACACAACGCAGAAACAGACGGTGGAGATGCGTTCGCCCGACGGTTCAGCCGACATCTACCAGCTGTTGGCTGGACTGTGTGTGGCCTGCCGTCATGGCTTTGAGATGGAAAAAGCCTTGGATGTGGCCGCAAAGACTTACGTAGATGTGAATATACACGATGAGGCCAATGCCGCACGGCAGGCGCAGTTGGCCACGCTACCCGACAGTTGTGTTGCTTCGGCCGCTTGCCTGGAGCGTCAGCGCAGTGTGTTCGAGAAGTACGGCGTGTTCAGTCCGGCCGCCATCGACGGTATCATAAGTCAGTTGCGCGCTTTCGACGACGCAGACTTGCGCTCACGTCTCGAGGGTGACAAGAAAGCCACGGAGGAGTTGGTACAGCGTTTCTTTCACTGCGGATAGACTCTCTTTTCATTGTTCTGCCATTGCTCTACAACTTGCGGTGTCGGAAGGAAAATATGTGCTTAGACTTGCATAACCAAGGAAAAAACTATAATTTTACACCGAAATAAAAGCAATCAGGCACATGATCTTCTTCTTTTCAGGAACCGGCAACACACGTTGGGTGGCACAGGCAATGGCCGAAGCCACGGGTGAAAGGCTCATTGCCATGTGTGGTGACGACACGCCCACCTACTATACATTGGAACCCGACGAGCGCATTGGCTTCTGCTTTCCTGTGCACGGTTGGCAACCGCCCAAGGTTGTGAGGCGGTTCATCGCCAGACTAAGCATAAACAACCCACAAGGTCATTACTGCTATGCACTGTGCACCTGTGGCGACAGTGTGGGTCTGGCTATGGAGATGCTCGATGTTTGTCTTTCTGCAAAGGGCATGAAGACCGACAGCCGCTTCTCGTTTGTCATGCCAGAGAGCTATGTCACTTTGCCGTTCATGCTTACCGACACTCCGCAGCGCGAACAGAGCAAACTGGAAAACGCGCGGTTGGCCATGCCGAAGGTGATTGATTGTGTGAGTCAACGCCGCAAAGGCATTGACGAGATAAAGCGTGGTCCGTTGCCGTGGGTGCTGTCGCACGTGATTGGGGCTGTGTTCAATGCGGTGTTGATAACCGACAAACCGTTCAGGGTGGATGCAGACCGATGCGCCAAGTGTGGTGTTTGCGCCAAGGTGTGTCCCATGGAAAACATTAAGGTCAAGGCCGACGGCATGCCTGAATGGAAACACAATGGAGAGTGTACCGCTTGTTTGGCGTGCTACCACCACTGTCCGCGCCATGCCGTCAACTATGGTCCGCTAACCCATCGGCGCGGTCAATACTATTTCGGTCGGCGCAAGGACAAAGCGCAGCAAAGTCCAGCTATACATGGCGAAGCCGCCACGGAGTCCAACGAAACGAACAATGAAATAAAAGGATAATGACAAGAAACATGAGAACCCTACTATTTGCAATGCTACTCTTGGCAGGCATAACCGCCAGCGCAGTGAAGATGAAACCTGGGCTCACAACGGTGACACAGAGTGACGGCACTACGCTGCTTGTACAGGCCTTTGGCGACGAGGACTTCAGCTATTTCGTCTCCGAGGATGGTGTGCTCCTCTGTCAAGAGGGCACCGACTTTTTTGTGGCTGAGACCACGGCCGACGGAATGCTCAAGCCTACCACTCTGCTCGCCCACTCGACGGCAAAGCGTACTGCCGAGGAGATCGCCGCAATAAAGAGACAGGACAAGGCGGCTTTCTTCAAGACTATAGCCGTGAGTGCAACCGCCAACAAGACTCTGCGCGAGCCGCTTTCCTACGACGCCACACTGTTGCCGCACGTTGGTTCGCCTTCAGTGCCAGTGGTGCTCGTGGAGTTCAGCGACACGGTTTTTAAGGTGGACAACCCGGCGGAGACCTTCAACAAGTATCTCAACGCAGAGAATCTCTTCGACCGCAACGCTGACCCATCCACCGGCCGCAACTACGGCAGCGTAGGACGATACTTCAAGGACATGAGCGGCGGAATGTTCACGCCAAAGTTCGACGTGTATGGTCCCGTCAAGCTTAGTCACCCGCTGAAGTACTATGGTGCTGGGGTTTCGTCGCAAGAGAAGATGGATTTGCTGTTTACTGATGCCTGCACGGCTTTAGCCCGCGACAGCATCTTCGCCAAATACGACTCCAACAACGACGGTCTTGTTGACCTCATATACATCATCTACGCCGGCTACTCGCAGAGCATCACCGGCAACTCCACCGATTGCATACATCCAAAGTCGGGTACTCTCGGCTCCAATCCGTCTTTTGGTGGCAAGAAGCTGTGCAGATATGGAGTGAACAACGAACTTAATGGTACGCCTTCCGACCAAAAGAACGGACTGCTCATAAACGGTATAGGCCTCTTCTGTCACGAGTTCTCCCACTGTCTCGGTCTGCCCGACATGTATCCTTCTGCCGGAAGTGTGGCTGAGCGGTGCGTGAACCAGAATATGGACTACTGGGACTTGATGGATGCGGGCGAATATACCTATAATGGTTACCGTCCAACCGAATACACCGCATGGGAGCGCGAACGTTTGGGGTGGATAACTATTGACACCCTTGACACACCGACCGACGTGACTCTGGCTCCACTCTCGGCCGGGGGCAAGGCCTACCGCATACTTAACGACAAAGATGTCACTGGCCACGAGTACTATATTGTGGAGAACGTGCAGCAAACGGGTTGGAACAATAAACTCTACGGTCATGGCATGCTCGTGAGTCATGTGGACTATTCCGACGCCACGTTCACCCTTGGCGGTTGCAAGGTGAACTCTACGGCGGGCCATCCGCGCATGACGTTGATAGCTGCTGACGGACTTTTCGTGCCTGAGTATTTCAGAGGAATGACGATAAAGGAGAGCACGAATGACACCGAGCGACTTGCCAACGTCGACTTCGTGGCAAAATACAACGGACAACAGTTCACCACAAGCATGTATAAAGCTGAGGCTGCGGGCGATCCGTATCCCGGCACCGCGGGCATCACGTCGCTTACCGATGACTCAACGCC
>CAVHDN010000132.1:0-6349 GCA_963634315.1 Flexilinea sp.
GCCATCACGTCGTCCTTCGCTTCCGGCTTGAGGGCCACGAGGTCGCCTCTCACCTCACCCAGTACCACGCCTCGCTCTGCCACCTTTTGCACCTTGGCCATTATGCCAAGCACGGAGAACACGGTGTCGTTGGGGGAGGAAAGGGTATTGTCGTCGCTGAACATCACCGTGGATGTCTCCACTTCGCACGCCGACAGTATCGCAAGCAGGCATAGGCACAGACCACAGACTGCCTTTTTAGCTATTGTTTTCATGTCTTTTATCTCTTTTGTTGCGTTCTACAATTCTATCTTCAACCCAAGGACATAGCTTCGTCCATGTCCCAATAAGCCCCGGTCGATACCTTGGTAAAGAGGCGAGTTGGACGATGACACCTCTGGGTCGGCACCCAAATAGTGGGTCACGGTGAACAGGTTGTTGGCCGCCGCCCAAATAGTGAAGCCCTGCATCCACGACAAGTTCAACGGACAGTGGTAGCTTAGCCGCAGAGTCTTCAGCTTTAGGTAAGACCCGTCTTCAATCCACCTGTCGCTGAAACGGGCGTTGCCCATAGGGTCGCCAACGGTGGCGCGAGGCACGTCGGTAGTTTGTCCTTCTTTTGTCCAGCGCCGAAGTAGGGCCGTGGTCTGGTTGTAGTAGTTGCTGCCCGCCTCGAGCACAGAACGTTGGTAATTGTACAGGTCGTTGCCCAGCGAGTAGGTGAACGTGGCGTCAAGCCGCCATCTCCTGTACTGCACCATCGTTCCGAAGTTGCCGTAGATGTCGGGATTGGGGTTGCCAATGACTGTTCTGTCTTGCGAGTCTATGATATGGTCGCCGTTCAAGTCGGCAAACCTCATGTCGCCTGCGGCAAACAAGTTGCCGCTTGCGGTTCCGTTGTGCAGACTGGCTGCAGATGCTTCCTCCGATGTGGCAAACACACCCTCGGTCTTGTAGCCATAGAAGAGGCCGAGCGGTGAGCCCTTTTGTGTGAGAATGGTGCCGTCGTAGTATTCAGAGAGCATCTGACTGTCTCCATCGGGCAATTGGGTCACCTCATTCTTGTAGTGTCCCATGCTTGCCGAAATGTCCCATGCAAAGTCTTTTAGGGCCAACACCTTGACGTTGAGCGACAGGTCGAACCCCTGGTTCTTCATCTTCCCATCGTTGGAGAGGTAGCTTGCAATGCCTCCTACGCCACTAAGGCTTTTCCACACCAACAGGTTGTTTGTGCGCGACAGAAAATAGTTGAACGTCAGGTGCAGACGGTTGTTGAACAGCATGGTCTCGAAGCCTGCGGTCAGTCGGTGGGTTGTTTCCCACTTCAATTGGTCGTTACCAATGCCCGCAAGCGCCAGACCGCTCGTCTGGTTGAGGAATGGCGTGGCCACGAAATAGGTGCGCGACGCATAGCTGTCAATGTCGTCGTTGCCGGAAACATCATAGCCGAGGCTCACCATCAGCCCGTCAACAAACCTCACGCTACGCATGAACCCTTCAGAAGCTATGTTCCACGATGCCTGCACCGACGGGAAGAAGTTCCACACATATTTCCCTATCTTGAAAGCTCCGTCGGCGTTCTCGCCAAAGCGTGTGGAGGTGGCGGCTGAGCCGCCCGCCTGAACGAAATATTTCTGCGCGTAGTTCCAGTCAGCATTGATGTAGGCAGTGGTCGATTTCCATGTCTCCACAGTACCGCTCACCGTGCGGTTGTCCATGTCCGATGTTATGTTCGGCATCTTGTCACCTGCCGAGTTGTCGGCCTTGATGGCATCGGCGTTAAACGAGTCGCTCATGTAGCGGAAGCCCCCAAACACTGTGAGGCTATGTCCGCCAAAGCGTTGCTCCCATGTCAGTCGGGTGTCGCTCTGCAGCGAAGTCTGTTTGTAGCTGTTGGCTTTCGACTGGTTTTGGGTGTCAGTGCCGGAAGTATTGCTGATGGAGGCCACCCCTTCATCGGGGGTGAAGCTGCGCTCCGTCACGTTGTTTAGTGCATAGCTCACTTTCTCTGACGCTTTCCAGTTCTTCGATATCGTCCATACTGGCATGGCACTAAGAGTGAACAAACTGTACTCCAAGCGGTTTTTGTTGGATGCGTCGCCATTCTCAAGTATCGACAGAGGATTGGACAATCCAAAGTTGTCAGCATCGGCGAGCGTTGACGTCGTCCTTCCGTTGTTGTCGGCGGAGTAAGGATTGAGCAACGGTGACTTTATTAGGGCCAAGGCACTTGGCGCAAGAATGTCGCTGCGCCGCATGCCGTCGTCGCGCAGATTGCGTGTGGTGTTGCTGTAGGCCACATCTATGTGGGCTTCCAGCGGCTTGATGATGTTCACATCGGTGTTGAAGCGTAGGTTCAGTCGCGAGAAATCGTTGTTCTTCAGTGTGCATTGTGCGTTCACATAACCTATGGAGAGGTTGTACAGGGCCACATTGTCACCACCCTGCACGTTTACATTGTAGTTTTGCGTCACAGCCTCACGATAGACCTGCTTGGTCCAGTCGGTATTGTTGTGGTAGGTGGCATACTTCTGTGGGTTGGCCGTAAACTCATCGAGGAAGTCGGGAAGCGATACACTGTTGCCGTTGATGTCGGAAGCATACAGGCGATACTGCCCACTGTTCAGCATGGGCATTGCCTGAGGCTGCCGCTCAATGCCTGCCCACACATCCACGTCAATGCGTGTGGCCATTGTCCTTGAACGCTTGGTCTGAATGACTATTACGCCGCCTGCACCTTGCGCTCCATAGAGTGCCGTGCCATTCTTCAGCAGATGAACACTTTCAATGTCGTTCACACTTATGGCCGAGAGCACATTGTTGAAGTAGCCATCATGCACCAGTGTGCGGCTGAGTTGCCGGTCTAGTATCACCCCATCCACCACCACCAACGGCTGGGCGTTGGCGTTTATGGAATTGTATCCTCCAAGAAACAGCGCCGCGCCCACAGCAGGGCCCGCCGAATGAGCGAGCACTCTGACGGAGCCATCGTTCAGCTTGGGCAACTCGTCCTCCACGGTGAGCGACCCTGCGGGGCGCATGTCATGGTTGAAGGCTTCGCTGTAAAGCCTTACCACAAGCGGCCCTGTAGTTTTGACGCTCAGTCTTTGTTCTTGGTATGAGGGGGCGGAGCACGAGAGGGAGGAGACATAAGAAGGAACCTGCACCGTGAACTCACCGTTCTCGTCGGTCATGCTGGTGTGTCGGTTGTCACCCTCCACCTTCACTGTAGCTCCAGCCAAGGGCTTTCCTGTGGCGGCATCGCACACACGCCCGCTCATGAGCGTCATGCCCGCCTGGACTGTCTCCACATTCCTCGGTTGTTGGGCCACAGCCCTCCATGCACATGCCACACTTAGCATGGCCGTGATTATGAATATCTTCTTCATGCCAATCATTCTTATTTATGGGGTTTCAAAACGATGCAGTCTATATATATGTTTCTTGTGAATGTCGATGTCTCGCTGCGGCGCGCGTCATTGGTGATTTTCAGTGTCACCTTGCATTTTGTCTTGTCAATGCCGTCGGGATAATAGTCGCAGTAGTCAAACACATGGTCTCGGGCTATCCACAAGGTGTCAACCTTCGTCCCGTCATAGACCAGTTGGTTGAATGTCTCGGTCTTTCCCGTGCAGCCGTCTTTGAGCTCGAAGTTCAAGCGTGATTTCTTTTGGTCTATGGTTGACGAATAACCATAGGCCGTCATGTTCTGCGGCACGAGAACTACGCCAATGTCATACTTGCATGACAACACGTTGGGCAGTGCATAGGTGACCGACGGTTTCAGAATGGCCGATGAGGCAGTCAATGGAAGGAATGCTCCAGCCGACACCGTGACATCAGCCGCCTTCATGGTTACGGCCAAGTCGTCGTCGGCACAATTGCTCTTTGCAGTCTGATACATAGTCTCTTGTTCAGCCTCAATCACGATGGGTTGGGCTATCGTCTCATATGGGTCTATGGCTAAGTCTTGTGTCTTTCTCACTTCGCCATTGCTACAGGCCACGCGCTCACTGATGTTTTGCGAGAAGCAGGCGGGCGTGGCCTTGCTGCTGTTCTTGTCCGCCACAAGGTTCACCACAATGTTTTTCCTTGCATAGCTTAACCCCTTGGCTGAGTCTGCGGCAGAGGGATAGTGATATAGCGCCGCCACCTCGTCCACTTTCTGCCTCCATGTGTCATTGCATGGGGCAAGGAGCAGGAAGTCCTTGTTCTCATCCGACAGATTGCCTATGTCCGACCACAAGTCGTTGCTCGTGACAAAGACAGAGTCGCTGTAGTATTTCTCGCCACCTACAACGCCGCCTACGGTACTGGCGTCGGTGTCGAGCACCTGACGGTTGAAGCTGTACATATAGTCGGCAAGCGACTGCAGGTCGCCCGCCTGGCGCAAGTAGGTCCATATGTTGTGGTTGAACTGCGCCTGACCCTCTATGATGTGGAGCATGCCGTTTGCGCATTCCACATTGGCGGTGACGACTGCTGCGCCATTGAAGCGCGTCACTTCGTCGGTCACCACAAAGGGCATGGCCTTTCCGTTGAGCACCAAGACTGTGTCGTTGGTAAGCGATGATACCGAGAAGACACTTCGTGCAATATGGTTTTCCAGTATCTGCTCTTGTATCTCGTCGGCACTCATCGTTGCACCTGTGAGCAAGGTGGTGCTGAGGGGTCCCTTGGGTGCCCAGACTGTGAAGCGCTGATGTGTGTTGAGACTCTTGTCGTAGCCATACTGCGACAGAAGCGTGGCAAAGGGCTGTAGGTCTTCGTTGTCGTTGATGGCTTCCCACAGACTTTATTTTGTGGTATCGCTGTCCTCATAGTGGCCGTCCCACTGGCTATTGCACGATGTCATTGTGGCCAAAGCCAAACCGACAGCAGCATAAAAAAGCTTGCATCTCATAAAAATTCTATATGTCTAATGTTTTGTCCGTAATTATGGTTCGTCTTGACCGTACGACCTAATTCCTGTCTTCTGGTGTGGCTCCGTTATACACGCTCCTTGGTACAATCTCCACGAAGTCGAGGTTGAGCAGTCGGTTGGTGCGAGAGTCCACCTTGCGGAAACGCAGATAGAACGGTTTGTTATCCAGTTGCTGGGTGGTGATGATGCGTCGTAGGTAATACCAGTCGTTAGTGGCTTTCTGCTTCTTGGTCAGACGGTCGTTTTCCACACGATATTGAGCTGCCGGACCTTTCATGTACTTAAGGTTTCTCATGGCCTTGTCGTTTTCGGATATGGTGGTCTGTCCGCCTGTGTTGCGCGAGGCATCGTATGTGTAGTCGTCAAAGAGACCGCTGTCGAGCGTCATGCCCACCTTGGGGTTTGTGCCTATGAGGTTCATGTCGAGCGGAATGCCCACAGGCACCATGTTGTCAGGGCTATAGCCGAAATATATCTGGGAGATGCTCATGAGCGAGTTGCACACATAGCCCAACCTAATCTCATATTGCCCTGAGGGCACGGCCGGCATGCGTATGGTAACGTCATACTCGCCGCCGAAGTTCATGTTGTCGGTCTGATGGGCAGCAAGGTCGCGGTGGGAACCGTTGCCAGCACTCTTGCCCATAGGCCAGCGGTTGTAGTAACATACGCAGTTGTCATCGTAGGTCAAACTGTTGAAGTATCCAGTCGGGAAATACCATCCAAGCATCTCTTCGTCATTGTCCAGGCGTATGCCGTTGTTGGTCAACTCCGACAGCAGGCAACCGGTGTCTATGCGTATGCGCTCCGTGCGAAGCATGTTCACCACATCGCCCGTGAAGCATAACACACCGCCCACAAACTGGAAGTTGCCGTTGATGGTGGAGGAACCGCCGTTACTCAGCACACGCACACCCTTCATCAGGTTGTTCTCGCGTGAACAACGGTTCATGTATATCTCGTTGCCAAGCAGCGACACCTTCTGAGCCCTTAGCAGTTCACCCGACATTGTCTCATAGTATTCCACATAGTCGCCGCCTTCCAAAACCGACCAGTCGGGGGTTGACACCACAAGGTCGGAATAGCCGGCGTTGCGGTCCATGATGTGATAGGCCACAAACCTGTTCAGAGGGTTCTTGCGATTGGTGTAGTCGTCATCGTAAAGGCCGGCATCCTCTGGATAAACCTTGTCGTAGATGGCTTTGGCATAGTTGAAGAGGGATGCGAGGTCTGTCTGGACAACAGCCAACGAGCAATGCCAACAATGGCAGCAACAAATGTTGTTTAGAAAGTCTGTTCATGTTGTTTAGCAAGTCTATTCATATTGTTTGTCGTTTTAAGACAGTCTTTTCACCTACTACACTCTGCACCTACTACACTGCGCAGTCATTGGGCTTGCTAGTAGGAGCATTTCGCCGAAATGCGACCTCGGCGGCTAGGGGGTGC
>CAVHDN010000133.1:0-6286 GCA_963634315.1 Flexilinea sp.
AAACTAAAAAGCAAACAAATAAAACTCAAAAACACGAATGAAGAGATTGTTCCTGCTGATTGCCTGCACGATGGCAATCATTTCCTCAATGGCCCAGCGCACCATCACGGGTAAAGTGGTGGAGAAAGAGACAAGCGAAGCCATCCCGATGACTACCATCAAGCTTCTTAAGACCGACAGCACACTGGTGAAGGGTGTGCTGACTTCGGAGACTGGCGAGTTTAAGGTCGCTGCTCCTGCTGACGGCAAATACATTGTCAAGATAACATGTGTGGGTTTCAAAAACTACACACGTGACATCACCATAGCTAATGGTAAGGATTTGGCTTTGGGCACAGTAGCCATGTCGCCCGACGCTATAATGCTTAAGGGCGCTACCATCGTGTCGAATGTGGCAAAGGTAACACTTAAGGAGGACACCTTCATTTATAATGCAGCCGCCTATCGCACTCCCGAAGGTTCGGTGGTTGAAGAACTTGTGAAGAAGTTGCCTGGTGCTGAAGTGAGCGACGACGGTACGATAAAGATCAACGGCAAGACAGTGAAGAAGGTACTCGTTGACGGCAAGGAGTTCATGACCGGCGACACGAAGACGGCCATGAAGAACTTGCCTACATCTATTATAGAGAAAGTGAAGTCGTATGACGAGAAGAGTGACCTCGCACGCATATCGGGCATAGATGACGGCGAGGAGCAGACCGTGCTCGACTTCGGCATCAAGAGGGGTATGAACAAGGGAATGTTCTCTAACACCGACCTCGGCATAGGTACTCAAGACCGCTATGCGGCACGAACCATGGCGGCAAGGTTCAACGATAAGTTGAGACTTATGGGCTTCGGCAATGCCAATAACGTGAACGACATGGGCTTCCCCGGCGGTGGCGGACGTGGACGCTTCGGTGGCGGACGCTCTGGACTGAGCGCAAGTAAGATGTTGGGCTTCAACATGAACTACGAGAAGAAAGGAGTACTGAAACTTGACGGCAGTGTGCGCTGGAACCATAGCGACGGCGATGCAAGCAGCAAGACGGCTTCGGAAAACTTCGTGAGCACCACGGGGTCGTTCTCGAACAACATACAGCAGAGCTACTCTCGCAGCAACTCTTGGAATGCGCAGATGCGCCTCGAGTGGACTCCTGACACGATGACCAACATCATGCTTCGTCCGGAGTTCAGCTACTCCACTAACGATGGCATGAGCACAAGCGAGTCGGGAACATTCAATGCCGACCCTTATCTGTATGTCACCAATCCGCTCAACGCTGATGACATGGCCACACTGGCTGCAGACTCGCTCATGGTGAACTACCGAAAGAACCGCTCTATAACATATAGCGACTCGAAAAGGTTTGGCGGTTCGCTGCAAGTAAACCGTAAACTGAATTCTGTAGGGCGCAACGTCACTCTGCGCTTGGCTGCCAACTACACGGAGAGCAACAGCAAGAGTCTGCAAACCAACAATGTACATTTATACCAAACCAAGAATTATCTTGGCAACGACTCTACCTATCAGACCAACCGCTACAACCTCACGCCGCAAAAGAACATGAACTACAGCGCAAGGTTGACATATAGCGAACCAATAATGAAGTCAACATTCCTGCAATTCAGTTACCAATTCCAATACAAATATACCAAGAGCGACCGCTCCACTTACGACTTCAGTAATTTAGGCGACAACTTCTTCAGCGGTCTGAACCTTTCATATCGTGGATGGGACGATTTCCTTGGACGGCTTGATAATCCATACACCGCCTACCGCGACGATAGTCTTAGCAGATACTCCGAATACAAGAACTACATACACGATCTGCAACTCATGCTCCGCGTGATACGCAAGGCTTACAACTTCAACGTGGGTGTGACGGTAATGCCGCAGCAAACCAAGTTCATACAAAACTATCGTGGACGCAATGTCGATACCACACGCACTGTGACTAATGTTACGCCGACGGCCGACTTCCGCTGGAAGATTTCCAAGGTGAGCCAACTGCGCTTCAACTATCGCGGAAGCACGTCGCAACCGTCAATGACCGACCTGCTCGACATCACCGACAACAGCGACCCGCTCAACATCTCGAAAGGTAACCCAGGACTGAAGCCGTCGTTCACCAACAACATGTTCCTCTTCTACAACAACTACTTCGAGCGGCGCAAGGCGTCCATCATGTTCCACCTGAGCTATTCTACCACAAGTAACAGCATTTCGCGTAAGGTGACCTACGACCCTGTGACGGGCGGACGCACAACACAGCCGGAGAACATCAACGGCAACTGGAACACCAACGCTTCGTTCATGTACAACACTTCGATTGACACGGCCGGCTATTTCAACATAAACACTTCTACCGACCTTAGCTATGCCAATAACGTGGGTTACTTGAGTCTTGACCGCAACTCAAGTTCGCAGAAGAACGTGACCAAGAGTCTGAACCTCTCAGAGCGCTTGGCCGCCAGCTATCGCAACGACTGGATGGAGTTTGAGATTACAGGTTCGGTGCGCTACAACCATGCTCGCAACGAGTTGCAGAAGAACTCCAACCTCGACACATGGCAATACTCCTATGGTTTCAATACCAACTTCACACTGCCATGGGGCACACAGGTGTCAACTGACTTGAATATGAACAGTCGCCGCGGCTACAACGACGCGTCAATGAATACCAATGAGCTGTTGTGGAACGCACAGGTGAGCCAGAGTTTCCTCACGGGCAAACCGCTTACAGTGAGCCTGCAGTTCTATGACCTTCTACACCAACAGAGCAACTTCAGCCGCACCATCAACGCTATGCAACGTAGTGATGTGGAATATAACGCCATAACCAACTATGCCATGCTCCACGTAATCTACCGCATGAACCTGTTTGGCTCTAAGGAAGCGCGCAAGAACATGCGCCAAGGACGTCCAGACCGTGACGGTGGCCCTCGTGACGGTGGCCCTCGCGGCGACGGTCCGCGAGGTGATGGTCCTCGCGGTGGAGGCTTTGGAGGCCCCGGCGGTGGTCCCGGTGGCTTCTAAATCCTAGTAGTTCCTACAAAAAATGGGGCGTTAAGGTTGTGCGTTTACTGCGTCAACCTTAACGCCCAATTGATTATAGGTGGGTTCTAAGCCAATTGTTAGAACCCACCTAAAGGTCTCTTTTAGGCAATCCCTTTGCCGTGGCAGTCCTTGAACTTCTTACCACTGCCGCATGGACATGGATCATTTCGTCTTGGCATCTTGCCTTTCACGATAGGAGTGTGCTGCTGGCGCTCACGTGTGTCATGGGCTGCAGCCGCAGCTTGATTGGGGTCTTGCAACTGCTCCTCATCAAGATTTTGCTTCGTCTCCGTGTATTGCTGGTGCTCTGTGGGTGCTTCGGGAGCGGCTTCCCTTACTTCCTGCTGCTGCAATTCGGGTATTGCCGCACGCATGAGTATGCCTACAATACGATTGTTCATCGTGTTCACCATGCTGTCGAACAGTTTGACACTCTCCAGCTTGAATATCAGCAACGGGTCTTTCTGTTCGTACGACGCATTCTGCACACTATGTTTCAGCTCGTCAAGTTCGCGGAGGTTCTCTTTCCAGCAATCGTCAATAATATGTAGTAAGATGACCTTCTCAAACTGCTTCACGACACTCTTGCATTCCGTTTCGTAAGCCTCTTTCAAGTCACAGGGAATGTTGTACATGCGGCGACCATCGGTGATGGGCACCATTATGCGCTCGTACATTGAGCCTTGAGTCTCATACACTTGTTTGATTATGGGGTAGGCCACTGCCTGCACACGCTCAGTCTTGCGCTTGAATGCAGCCATAGACTCTTGGAACGCCAGCTCTGCCACATCAGTGTGCTTCATGTTGGTGAATTGTTCTTCGGTGAACGGCACTTCCATGGCGAACACGTGGAGGAACTCCTCCTTGCATCCCTCGTAGTCGTTGGATTCTATTATGCTTGACACACGGTCCCAAATGGTATTTGAAATGTCCATGCCGATGCGCTCGCCCATGAGAGCATGGCGGCGCTTCTCATAAACCACGGTGCGCTGCTTGTTCATAACGTCGTCATACTCAAGCAGACGCTTTCTTATGCCAAAGTTGTTCTCTTCAACCTTCTTCTGAGCGCGCTCAATGCTCTTCGAGATCATCGGACTTTCTATCACCTCGCCCTCCTTGAAACCAAGACGGTCCATTATGCTGGCGATGCGTTCCGATGCGAACAGACGCATGAGCTTGTCCTCAAGCGACACATAGAATACAGACGAGCCCGGGTCACCCTGACGGCCAGCACGTCCACGTAACTGACGGTCAACGCGGCGGCTCTCATGACGCTCTGTTCCTATGATGGCCAGTCCGCCTGCTTCCTTCACCTCGTTGGTCAGTTTGATGTCGGTACCACGGCCGGCCATGTTGGTGGCTATGGTCACGGCACCGAGCAACCGCTCCTCTTCCTTTATATCACTCGTGTTCGACTTGTTTGCGGCTGTCTTTGCTGCAGTCTGGTCGGAGAATGCCTCACCGTTCACCACCCACACTTTGCCCATTGTACTGCGTCCTGCCTCAGCCACAATGTCTGCTTCCTTTTGGTGTAACTTGGCGTTGAGCACCTGATGGGGGATGTGGCGCATGTTGAGCATCTTCGACAGAAGTTCCGAAATCTCTACTGATGTCGTTCCGACAAGCGTTGGCCTGCCGCTGTTGCGCATCTTCACAATTTCGTCAATAACAGCATTGTACTTCTCGCGTGCTGTCTTATACACCCTGTCGTCCATGTCCTTACGAATGACAGGACGGTTGGTGGGTATCTCCACCACGTCAAGCTTGTATATGTCCCAGAACTCGCCGGCTTCGGTAGATGCCGTACCAGTCATACCCGCCAACTTGTGGTACATGCGGAAGTAGTTCTGCAGAGTGATGGTGGCGAAAGTCTGTGTGGCGGCCTCCACCTTCACGTGTTCCTTTGCCTCCACAGCCTGATGCAGCCCGTCGCTCCAGCGGCGTCCTTCCATGATGCGGCCTGTCTGCTCGTCAACGATTTTCACCTCACCGTCTATCACGACATACTCATCGTCCTTGTTGAACATCGTATATGCCTTGAGCAGCTGCTGCAAAGTGTGAACACGCTCGCTCTGCACAGCATAGTAGTTGAGCATCTCATCTTTTTTGTCAAGGCGTTCTTGGTCGGAAAGATCGGTCTCGTTCTCAAGAGCTGAAAGCTGGGCGGCGATATCGGGCAACACAAACAAACTCTTGTCATTCACTTGTTTGGCCAACCAGTCGGTGCCTTTGTCTGTCAGGTCACACGAATTGAGTTTCTCGTCAACGACAAAGTATAGTGGTTCAACAGCCTCCGGCATACGTCGGTTGTTGTTCTCCATGTATATCTCCTCAGTCTTCAGCATGCCTGCCTTTATGCCTTCCTCAGAGAGATACTTGATGAGTGGCTTGTTCTTTGGCAGAGCCTTGTGGGAACGGTAGAGCGAGAGGAAACCTTCGTCGGTGAGCTTTTGGTCGTTCTTCTCTTTGCCTTCTGCAATCTTCTGCTTTGCTTCGGCCAAGAACTGAGTGGCAAGCTTACGCTGCACATCTACCAGACGCTCAACAAGAGGCTGATATTCCTCAAACATCTGGTCGTCGCCCTTTGGCACAGGACCTGAGATGATAAGCGGTGTGCGGGCATCGTCTATGAGCACGGAGTCAACCTCATCGACAATGGCATAGTTGTGGGCACGCTGCACAAGGTCGGCAGGTGACAAAGCCATGTTGTCGCGCAGGTAGTCGAAACCAAACTCATTGTTCGTTCCGAAAGTGATGTCGGCTTGGTAAGCCTTGCGGCGTGCTGGAGAGTTGGGCGCATGCTTGTCAATGCAATCAACAGACAAACCATGGAACTCATACAACGGTCCCATCCACTCGGAGTCACGCTTGGCGAGGTAGTCGTTGACAGTTACCACATGCACACCATTGCCCGTCAAGGCATTGAGGAATACAGGCAGTGTTGCCACCAGCGTCTTTCCCTCACCAGTGGCCATCTCGGCTATCTTGCCTTGGTGCAACACCACGCCACCGAAGAGCTGCACATCATAGTGTATCATCTCCCATTTCAGGTCGTTGCCACCAGCCGTCCAGTGATTGTGATAGTAAGCCTTGTCGCCGTCAATGGTCACAAAGTCCTTGGTCGGGTCGGCTGCCAATTCGCGGTCGAAGTCGGTTGCCGTAACGACAGTCTCTTCGTTTGTGGCAAAGCGCAGAGCCGTTTCCTTCACTATGGCAAACACTTCTGGCATTGCCTCATTGAGTTTC
>CAVHDN010000134.1:0-6268 GCA_963634315.1 Flexilinea sp.
GCTATATATAATAATATGTCCAAGTTCCGAGCTTGAATACATTTACAAAAGTTGTGGTTTAAGTAAATGGAAATAAGTATCTTTGCATGAGCTAACCACCTGCTTCAGGTGAGGCACAACATCTGGCAAAAAAAACAACAAGACAAAAAAAAGAAAAGAAGGATTATGAAGTTAGTATCGTGGAATGTGAACGGCTTGCGGGCCTGCGAGGGCAAGGGGTTCAGGGATGTCTTTGAGCGCCTGGACGCCGACTTCTTCTGTCTGCAAGAGACGAAGATGCAGGAGGGACAGCTCGACTTGCAGTTTGAGGGCTACAGGTCGTACTGGAACTATGCCGAGAAGAAAGGCTATTCGGGCACCGCCATATATACACGCCACGAGCCGCTGTCGGTGGCTTATGGCTTGGGCATAGAAGAGCACGACCATGAGGGGCGAGTCATCACGCTTGAGATGGGCGACTTCTATCTCGTGACGGTGTATGTGCCCAACTCGCAGGACGGGTTGCGCCGCCTCGACTACCGCATGCGCTGGGAGAGCGACTTCCTGGACTATGTGAAACGACTTGACGGGAATAAGCCTGTGGTGGTTTGCGGCGACTTGAACGTGGCGCACGAGGAGATTGACCTGAAGAACCCCAAGACCAACCGCCGCAATGCGGGCTTTACGGACGAGGAGCGCGGGCGGTTCTCGATGTTGCTTGCAAGCGGATTTACCGACACGTTCCGCAGCCTTTACCCCGACAGGGTGACCTACTCGTGGTGGTCGTATCGCTTCAGGGCAAGGGAGAAGAACGCCGGGTGGCGCATAGACTACTTTGTGGTGTCGGACCGCTTGAGGGAGAAGGTTGAAGACGCGAAGATTCACACTGACATCTTCGGCAGCGACCATTGTCCGGTGGAGCTTGACTTGCGGTAGAAAAAAAAGGCCCTGCTGCACCTTCACCTTATTCATACTGGCGCAGAGCGGCGAGCAGCTCGTTGTTCTCCGTCTTTGTGCCTATGGTCACGCGCAGACAGTTTTGGCAGAGAGCCACCTTGTTGCGGTTGCGCACTATTATGCCCCGCTCCACAAGATAGTCGTAGGTCTTCTTGGCATCGGTCATGCGCACAAGGAAGAAGTTGGCGTCGGTGGGATAGATTTTCACGCACTGGGGCAACAGGGCAAAAGCATCAATCATGCGCGAGCGCTCGAGCAATATGGTGCGCACCCACTTGTCGGTCTCAAACGGGTCGTCGAGGACCTTCATGGCCTGCTGCTGTGTCAGCAGGTTTATGTTGTAGGGATACTTCACCCTGTTGAGCAGTTCCACAATTTCCCTTGACGCGAAAGCCATACCCAGACGTATGGCGGCGCAGCCCCACGCCTTGCTCATGGTGTTGAGCACAACGAGGTTGGGATATTTGCCAAGGTCGTGGCGGAAGGGGCGCTGCTTGGAGAAGTCACTATAGGCCTCATCGACCACTACAAAGCCGTCGAACCCATTGAGCACACGCTCTATCTCCTCACGGCAGAGGCTGTTGCCCGTGGGGTTGTTGGGACTGCAAATCCATATAATCTTGGTGCCAAGGTCGCAGGCAGCAAGGAGCTTGTCGGCCGAAAACTGGAAGTTGTCGTCGAGCAGCACCTTGCGATATTCCACGTCGTTGATGTCGGCACACACCTCATACATGCCGTACGTGGGGGCTATGGCCACCACATTGTCCTTGCCGGGATTGGCAAAGCAACGGTAGAGCAGATCGATGGCCTCATCGCTTCCGTTGCCGAGGAAGATGTTTTCGGCGTGGACGCCCTTCACCTGGGCCAGCCGCTGCTTCAAATCGGTCTGCAGAGGGTCGGGGTAACGGTTGAACGGTGCGTGGTAGGGGTTCTCGTTGGCATCGAGAAACACTCTGGCCTCATGGCCGCTATACTCATTGCGGGCGCTGCTGTATGGCGTGAGCCTGAAGATGTTGGGTCGCGTAAGCTCTTCTAAAGTTCTCATGATGGTTGGTGTGTGTGTTATGCGGTTGTTTTTGGTTCTTCTCGGTCTATTGGGGCTGCTTGCCTATGGCCTTGAGCCTTACCGTCATTGCGTTCTTGTGGGCGTCGAGCGACTCTGCCGCCGCCATGGTCTCCACGGCCGGTCCTATGCGCCGTATGCCCTCCTCGCTGATGTGTTGGAAAGTTATCTTTCGGCAGTAGCTGTCGAGGTTCACCCCGCTGTAAGCCTTGGCGTAGCCGTGAGTGGGCAGCGTGTGGTTGGTGCCGCTCGCATAGTCGCCGGCACTCTCGCAGGCGTATTGGCCAAGGAAGACACTACCCGCGTTCTCCACCTTGTCGGCAAGCTCAGCGTAGTTGGCGGTCTGCAGAATGAGGTGTTCGGGAGCGTAGGCGTTGGACAGAGCCATTGCCTCGTCGGTATTGGCCACGAGCACAAGTTTGCTGTTGTCCAAGGCCTTGGCGGCAATGTCCTTGCGAGGCAGAGCGGCCAGTTGGCGCTCTATCTCAGGCTGTATGCGCTGAAGAAAGCTCTCGCTTGTGGTGATGAGCAGCACCTGCGAGTCGATGCCGTGCTCTGCCTGCGACAGCAAGTCGGCAGCTACAAACTCCACATTGGCTGTGTCGTCGGCAATGACACACACCTCCGACGGACCGGCGGGCATGTCGATGGCCACATCGTGCAGACTCACCTGTTGCTTGGCGGCCATGACATATTGGTTGCCGGGGCCGAATATCTTGTAGGTCTTGGGCACACTCTCCGTGCCGTAAGCCATTGCGCCAATGGCCTGTACACCGCCGGCCTTGAATATGCGGTTGACGCCTGCAGTCTGTGCGGCCACGAGAATGGCGGGGTTCACCTTTCCGTCGCGTCCGGGAGGTGTACAGAGCACTATGTCGCGGCATCCTGCTATCTTGGCCGGAGTGGCGAGCATGAGCACCGTGCTGAACAGGGGAGCCGTGCCACCGGGAATGTACAGTCCCACCTTGCCTATGGCCACGCTCTTCTGCCAGCACTCCACTCCTGGCTGAGTCTCCACCTTTTGCCCGGCGAAGCGCTGCGACTCGTGGAAGGCCTTTATATTATGGTGAGCGAGCATTATGGCATCCTTCAGTTCACTGCCAACGAGCTGTTGGGCCTCTTCCATCTCCTCTTGGCTCACGGCCAGCGACTGCAGGGCCACATGGTCAAACTTCGCCTCATAGTCTTTCACGGCCTCGTCGCCGCGCGCCTTCACGTCGGCAAGCACAGAGGCAACGGTGGCGTTGAGCTGCGACACGTCGAGGTGAGGCCTCCTTGTTATCTCGCTCCAGTCACTTTGCTGGGGATATCTTATCGTGTTCATATGTAAAAAAACGCCAACGGGTGTTGGCTCTCCTTGTTTTGTTAAAGGTGGGTCTCTTTTCTTTAGAGCCCACCATGACTGTTCCTATATTAAAGAATCATCTTCTCGATGGGCGTGACCAAGATGCCCTGTGCGCCAAACTCCTTGAGCTTGCCTATTATCTCCCAGAAGCGTTTCTGGTCGAGCACGGTGTGCACGGAGCACCACTGCTCGTCGGCAAGGGGGATGATGGTGGGGCTCTTCAAGCCCGGGAGCACACTGATGATGTCATCGAGGCGCGACTTGGGGACGTTCATCCGCACGTATTTCTTGTCCTCGGCGCAGCGCACTGCTTCAAACCTGAAGAGCATGTCGTTCATGACCTTGCGCTTCTCCTCGCTCATGTCCTTGTTGGCTATGAGCAACGCCTCGCTCCGCATGACCACTTCCACCTCGCGGAGGTTGTTGCTCACAAGCGTGGAGCCGCTGCTCACTATGTCGAAGATGGCATCGGAAAGGCCGATGCCCGGCGATATTTCCACGCTTCCGGTGATGACGTGTATGTTGGCGCCAATGCCCTTGCTATCCATGAACGACTTCAGGATGTTGGGATAGGACGTGGCTATCTTCTTGCCGTCGAACCACTCTATGCCGGGATAGTCGATGTCCTTGGGGATGGCCAGCGAGAGGCGGCACTTGCTGAAGCCGAGGCGCGACACTATGTCGGCTTCCTCGCCGCGCTCCACGAACTCGTTCTCGCCCACCACACCAAGGTCGGCCACGCCGCCAGCTACGCTTTGGGGTATGTCGTCATCGCGCAGATACAACACCTCCACGGGGAAATTGGTTGATTGAACAAGTAGAGTACGCTTGGTAGCACTGATTTTGATGTCTGCCTCAGAAAGTAGGTTCATTGTATCCTCAAAGAGACGTCCCTTGGATTGGACAGCTATTCGTAACATATAAAAATAATTGTTGTTGAGTTATTTGTGCTCGGCAAAATTACTCAAATTAAAACTTATATGCAAGAAAATATGTACTTTTGCACGCAGTTAGCCACGTTTGGCAATCGAAAAGAAAGTATTTATGCACGCTAAAGCACGTCAACAAACAGCCATCATGCACATAATGTCACAAGCGGCCTCAAGCACGGTCTTGGGGCTTGCGCTGGTGTTGGCGGCTTGCTCGGAGCACAAGAAGGAAAAGATAACCACGCCGTGGGGCGAGGTGACCGACAGCATTCCGGCCAATTCCAACTTCGACCTGGAGCAGATTGTGGCCAACGGGGAACTGATCATGCTCACCCTGAGCGGTCCCGAGACCTACTACGACTATCACGGACGCGCCCTCGGCCAGCAGTATCTGCTGTGCCAGCGCTTTGCCGACAAGATTGGGGTGAGTCTGAGGGTGGAGCTGTGCCGCGACACCGCCGAACTGGTGAGGCGACTGGCCCATGGCGACGGCGACGTTGTGGCTGTGCCGCTGCACAAGAAACAACTCGCCATGCTGCAAGACAGCATCGGGAAGCTGAAGTTTTGCGACGACAAGGGCGACAGCACTGACGTGAGCTGGGTGGTGAGCGGTGACAAACCGCAACTTGCCGAAGCCATAGAGGAATGGTACAAGCCGGCGATGGCGGCTGAAGTGGCAAAGGAGGAGCGTTTTCTCCTCAGCAGCAGGAGCGTCAGACGCAGGGTATATGCGCCCATGCTTAACCGCAAGGGGGGCATAATATCACGCTACGACCATCTGTTCATGGCCTACTGTCGACCCATAAGGTGGGACTGGCGGCTCATGGCGGCGCAGTGCTACCAGGAATCGACGTTCGACCCGCAGGCGAAGTCGTGGGCGGGGGCGTGCGGACTGATGCAGATAATGCCTTCTACGGCGAAAATGCTCGGACTGCCGATGTCGCAGATACACGACCCAGAGAGTAACATAGCGGCGGCGGCAAAGTTTCTGGGCGACTTGGAGGGCAAGTTCTCCGACATAGCCAGCCGCAACGAGCGCACCAACTTCGTGCTGGCCAGCTACAACGGGGGCTATCACCACATACGCGACGCTATGGCTTTGGCGCAGAAACATGGTGGCGACCCCAAGCGGTGGACTGACGTGTCGCGGTATGTTCTCTTACTTTCATCGACGGAATATTATCGCGACCCGGTGGTGAAATACGGCTACATGAGAGGCTCCGAAACGGTTGACTATGTGCAAAAGATAAGGCAGAGGTGGCAGTCGTACAGCGGTGTGAGAAGTCCGCAAGGCATCTCTTCGGGCCTTACGCCTCACAAGGCCGTGAAGCGCAAGAAGAAGTACTCAATCTGAGAAAGGCACTTTTACAATGGCTAAAAGGCATATTTAGGACCGCTAAAGAACATCTGTACGGAAAGGAAAGGCGCATCAAAACAAGCAAGCCATTGCATTGTCACTCGTATCTCATAGACTTGGCGGGATGTATGTGAGCCACAAGATAGCTCGGAGCAATGAGTACAAAGATGCTCACGAGAGCCGTGGCGATGTTGAGCAGCAGAATGAGCGGAATGTTAAGCTCCATGGGGGCGGTGCTCACGTAGTAGTTGACGGGGTCGAGACGCACAAGACCGAACTGCTGTTGCAACACCACAAGTCCCACGCCTACCACGTTGCCCCAAAGCATTCCCTTGCCTATGATGAACATGGCAAACCATATGAATGTGCGGCGCACGGTGGAGTTGCATGCGCCCAAGGCCTTGAGCACGCCTATCATTTGGGTGCGCTCGAGAATGATGATAAGCAGACCCGATATCATAGTGAAACCTGCCACGCACACCATCAGTGCCAGGATAATCCAGACGTTTATGTCCAACAGGCTTAGCCATGAGAAGATTTGCGGATAAGCCTCGTGTATGGTCTGCGAAGTGAACGTGTCGCCATACTTGTCGGACGTGCGGTTCACCTTATCGACCACACGTGCGGACGTATCCCCC
>CAVHDN010000135.1:0-6190 GCA_963634315.1 Flexilinea sp.
GGCCTACTCGTTTGTTGAGGCTTTCGTGAACGGAAGGAAATGGGACGAGGCCGTGGGCTTTCTCGACCGCATATCCCACATCACCAAAAAACAAATAGTGGATTTCGCCAACCGACACCTGCTTGACAACTACGCCGCAGTATATAAGAAGATGGGTACAGACAGTACCCAAAAGAAGATTGACAAGCCACAAATAACAGGCATACCAGCCAACCGAGACAAGCAAAGTCAGTTTGTGGCCGACATCATGGCCTCGAAACCAGAGCCCATACAACCGCGTTTCGTTGACTTCAAGCGCGACATCACGTTCGGCAAGACCAAGAAAGGTCTGCCCGTGGCCTACGTACAAAACACCACCAACGGCACATTCACCATGGCCTACCGCTTTGAGTTGGGTGACGAAAACGACAAGTGGCTGTCCATTGCCGCCCAATATTGGGACTACATAGGCACCGACAAACTGTCGGCAAAACAACTCAAACAGGAATTCTACAAGTTGGCTTGCTCCTACAGCATAAACGTGGACAAAGACAATGTGACCTTCATGTTGACAGGACTCGACGAGAACAAAGCCAAGGCCATGGCACTCTTCGAGGACTGCATAGCCAACGCCAAGGCCGACAAGGAGGCTTACGACAAATACACCGACCTCATACTGAAAAATCGCAAGGACATAAAGCTCGACCAAGTGCACAACTTCAACGCTCTGTCGGCCTATGCCATATACGGCAAGTATAACCCTTGGCGAAATGTGCCCGACAGTGCCGAGTTGAAGTCCATGGACCCTAATGAGCTTATATCCAAGATACAGGGACTGAAAGCCTATGAGCACTCCCTCCTCTACTATGGTCCCGACACCGAAAAGGGCATTGTGGCGCTGGCCGACAAGTTGCACAAGACGGCCAAGAAACTCACTCCCGCACCTAAGGGACAACCCTACGCGGAGCAAACCACACCAACCAACGAGGTGCTTATAGCTCCATATGAAGCCAAAAACATATACATGACACAATACCGCAACGAGGGACGCGCGTGGAATCCGCAGAATGTGCCTGTGATAAAACTCTTCAACGAGTACTTCGGCAACAGCATGAACGCAGTGGTGTTTCAGGAGTTGCGCGAAAGCCGGGCGCTGGCCTACAACGCAAGTGCCTACTACCGCTTCCCGTGGCGCAGCAATGGAACGGAATATGTCACCACGTTCATCATCTCGCAAAACGACAAGATGAACGACTGCATACGCACGTTCAAGAGCATAATAGACACAATACCGCAGTCGCAGAAGGCTTTCGACCTCGCAAAACAGTCGTTGGCCAAGAAGCTTGCTTCGGAGCGCACCACGAAGTTCGGCATTATAGAGGCTTGGCTCTACGCCAAGAAACGCGGAATAGACTACTCGCTCAACGAGATGACCTATCGGGTACTTCCCAACATAACACTTGCCGACATGGTGAAGTTTGAGAAAGAGACCATGGCGGGCAAGACTTACCGCTACATTGTGCTAGGCGATGAGAAAAACCTCGACATGAGTGTGCTTGAGAAGATAGGTCCCATCAAGCGTATCTCCACTGAAGAGGTGTTCGGCTACTGATATTGACCTTCTATAGCCACCATCTGCTTTGCAGAGGCTAACAGGGGACATACAAACAAAAGGGGCGGTCTGCATGAGTGTAGTCTGCCCCTTTCCTTACAATGACCAAAACGTACGGAAATACAACTTTACGTACTATTTTACCGAAACAAGTCGCTTTCCTTTCATACCTTTGGCGCAGAATTGCAATAACTACAAACAAAAGACTTTTACAGATATAATAACTATTAACTTGATATGAGCAAATCTACTATTGTTCTAATGGCGATGGCCCTTATGCCATCACTATCGTTTGCCCAGCGCATACAGCAACCCTTGGGACGCTCTGTGGTGGCTGTGACAGACGACTCCAAACAAGATGTGCTCGTGACTTGGCGCAAGTTGGCCCAAGAGCACGACAGTTGCACCTACAACCTCTATAAGCGTGCAAAGGGAAGCACCGAATACACAAAGGTGAACTCCTCGCCCATAAAGAAGACCAACTTCCAGACCACACGTTCACAAGTGCCTTACGACACAGAACTGGCCGTGACCACAGTGCTTAACGGTGTGGAGAGCGAGAAGAGCAACCCGTTCCTGTTCAAGAAGCAGGCGTGGAAGGATGTGTTCCTCGACATAAACTTTGAGAACACCGTGCTTACTCCCAATAACTACACTGTGAAATATGCCTGGCCGATGGACCTCGACGGCAACGGAGAGTATGACGCACTGCTCGTTGACCGTCTCTACAAGGGCGGAAGCGACGCCGACCCCGGTTGCACCACCACAAGCCACAAGCTGCAAGCCTACACCTTCGATGGCAAATGTCTGTGGACAGTCGATATGGGTCCTAACGTCATAATAGACGGAGGACAGAACGACATGGTTGTGGCCTACGACATAAACTGCGACGGCAAGTGTGAGGTCATAGTGAAAAGTTCCGACCTCACCCGCTTCTGGGACGCAACAAACAACACATGGGGCAAGTATGCCAACGGAAGTGCCACGTCGGACACCGACGGTGACGGCATTGACGACTACACCACACAGACCAAGCGCAACGCTCCATTCTACATCTCCGTCATCGACGGTAAGACGGGTGCAGAGATAGAATGCTCCGAACTGAGATACAGTGAGGTGCACGACGGCGTTGACTCCTACAGTCGCGACAACCGCTCCGACTACATGAACGACGGCAACGGCACCGAGTATGCTTTCTTGGGCGGCCACTTTGCCATATGCTATTTCGACGGCATTCACCCGTCGCTCGCCATGGAGTGTCTCGACCGCACGGCTTCGAGCAAGACTCACCACAACTACGTGTTTGTGTGGTCCTATGACTGGAACAGCGGCAAACCGTCCAACTGGCATCACAGCTACACTTGGAGCCGCAACGACAAGACACCGTGGCCGGCAGAATTCCACCAGTTGCGTGTAGCCGACACCGACGGTGACGGCATTGACGAGATGCTTGAAGGCGGCTACGGAGTGAACCCCACCAAGGGCATGGTGTTCAGCGCTGGCATAGGCCATGGCGACAGATACGACGTTAGCGACATTGACCCCGACCGTCCTGGTATGGAGACCTTCTGCATTCAGCAGTCGAATCTGCTCGGTCAGGTGCTCTACGATGCCGCTACGGGCGAGCACATAAAAGAATGGTATCTGCCAAGCGTGTATGACGTGGGGCGCGGCCGTTGCATGGACGTTGACCCCGACCACAAAGGCTACGAGATATTCTCTCTCTTGGGCAATCTGTACGACTGCAAGGGCAATGTGATAAAGGAAGGAGAAACCACCTATCCGATGGAAGCATCGTGGTGGGATGGCAACCTGCAACGCGAACTCATCGGCTCGCCTGGCGGAAGCGGTAACAGTTCAAACGTGATGATGATAACCTACGGAGGCAGCCGCCTCATCGAGTTCTCCAGGCAGAGCAGTTGGGCCGTGCACGCTGGTTGGGCTGTGCGCCCTGCATTCATGGGTGACATTACTGGCGACTGGCGCGAGGAGATAATTCTGATGAAGCAGAACAACGAAACCAGTACAGGCATAGTGGGCTACTCCACCGACCTCTCCACCGACTACAGTTTCTACACTCTGCAAGAAGACCCGCACTACCGCCTCGACTGTACCACCCGCGGCTACTACCAAGCCCCTTGCACAAGCTTCTACCTTGGCGAGGAGATGCCCTATCCGCCACTTCCTCCCGTGATGGTCACAGACTTGCGCTGGAAGAGCGGTTCGGCATGGAGCGCAGCGGGCAGCGGATTCACCTCGTTTGACCAGACCACGGCGCAGACCTTTGCCGACGGCAAGAGCGTGGTGTTTGACATTAGCGGCGACAACGCCAGTGCCATCAGCATCGACGGAACCCTGAAACCCAAGAGCGTTTACATCATGGCACCCAAGGGTCACGACTACACCTTTAACGGCAATGGTACGCTCGATGGCGACATGGAACTGTGGAAGTCTATGCTCGGCACCTCCACTTTCAACAACAACCTCAACTACACAGGGCGCACCGTTGTGAGCGAGGGTACGCTTTGTGTCAACGGCACTGTCGCAGGTCCGATAGACGTGAGGGCTAAGGGTACATTGGCAGGTGTGGCCACAATCAACGGCGCAGTTTCCTTTGAGGGTGCACTCAACTACGAGGGCTGCAGTCTCATGCCCGGTAGCGACGACAACCAGTTTGGCACAATGACATTCAACAAGAGTCTCACCATTCCTGGTGATATATATATAAAGGTAAGAGCGTTCGAGGGCAAGGCCGGCAATATTGTCGTGAACGGCGACCTTACCATGCTCGGCACCAATACCATAAGCGTAGATCAGATTGGCGGCAAGATTGCTGAGGGCAGTTATGTGATAGCCCAGTGCACCGGAACACTGTCGGTTGACGTGGCCAACCTTAAAGGGCGCGGTCTCGACGGCATAAACTATGACTTCCGTATCGAAGGCAAACAGCTCATTCTCGACATCAACGGTACACGTGCGCCGTTGGAGAACGTGGTGTGGACAGGCAATGACAACAACATCTGGGACTACAAGAGCAGTAACTTCAACGCCGACGGCTCTTCCACACCATTCGTCACCGACGACAAGGTTGTGTTTGACGACCAGTCGGGCAACAGAAACATCACACTCAACGACCTCGTGGTGACCAAGGGTGTGACCTTCGACTTCGACAACGGCACTTACTCTCTCTCCGGCGAGGGCGGCATAAGCGGCGAGGGCGGCGTGACCAAGAACGGCAAGGGCGAGGTGAAGATGGACTTGTCCAACAGCGACTATACAGGAGCCACAGTGATTAACGGTGGTACGCTCACCATAACCAGCATGGCTGACGGAGGCGTAAAGTGTGCGATAGGTGCGGCCACGGCCAAGGAAGGCAACCTGCAGATAAACGGCGGCGTGCTGAAGATTGATGCAGACAACACAGCCACCGACCGCATTGTGACTCTGACCGACACGGCCACCATCAATGTGGCAAACGGCAGCGGCTCGGTGTCGCTCAAGGGTTTGGTGAAAGGTAGCGGTTATCTCGTGAAGACAGGTGAAGGACAGTTGAACTTCAACTATGGCGGCGTGAACACCTTCAGCGGTCTGATACTCCGTCAAGGCAAGGTGGCCCAGGGCAACTGGCAGTCAACCTTTGGCAAGAAGAACTCGCCCATGGTGCTTGAAGGCGGCGAGATAGACATGATAAGCAACAACAGCATGAGCACCATTCCTGAGTTTGCCTATAAGGCCACAGTGCCCGAGGGTGCTAGCAGTACAGTCAAGAGTTCCTACCGTTGCAAGATAAACGGCAGCTTCGCCGGCAAGGGCACACTGACGATAGTGTCCGACGGTGTGCGCAGTGACATCGGTTCCGACTTCTCTGCCTTTGAAGGAACGCTCAACGTGCAGGGCGGCAACTTCCGACTGATGAGCGGAGTGAAGGATATGGCCAAGACCAACGTAGTGATGGCCGCCGCCAGCTACATGGGTCACCACAAGTCGGGCGCAGCAACCGCCGAGGCCGTGACAACGAAGATAGGCTCCATAAGTTCCACTGCCGACGACTGTACCTTAGGCAATTCATCTGATACATATGAAGTGGGCTACAACAATACCGACGCTACCTACAAGGGTTTGCTCAAGGCCGCTACCGTGAAGAAGTGCGGCACGGGCACATGGACGCTGAGCACCAACGGCAGCACATCGAACGTGCAGGTGAATGGCGGTACGCTGTCGCTCAACAACAACCCGATAACCACCAACCCGTCGGCTTTCACCTCGGGCGTGGTGACCGTCAATGCAGGCGGCACTCTGCGTGGCAATGGTTGTGCAGCCGCAGTGATAGTGAAGAAAGGTGGAACGGTGGCCGCAGGCACCACACAGTATGGTACGCTCAAGACCACAGGTGCCGTGATAATGCAGTCTGGCAGCACACTGTTGGTTAAGGTGGGCAAGAACGCCATAGGCACATCCACCAACGACAAGTTCAAGTTTGGCGGTGCTGTGACGCACTCCGGCGACACCATCCTCATTGAAGTGGATGCCAATCGCGAACTTACTCTTGGCGAAAAACTCACCGTCTTCACTGGTACGGGCACGCAGTCGGGCAACTAC
>CAVHDN010000136.1:0-6186 GCA_963634315.1 Flexilinea sp.
ACTTCGACCCTTGCGACGAGATATGGCATGCTGGCGACTTCGGTTCGACGGAAGTGGCAGAGCGGCTCGCAGAGTTCAAGCCGCTAAGAGCCGTTTATGGCAACTGCGACGGCGGCGACCTGAGGCTCATGTTCCGCGAGACGTTGAGGTTCAAGTGTGAGGATGTGGAGGTGCTTATGAAGCACATCGGCGGTTATCCCGGCAACTACGACCCCTCCATAAGAGGACAGATATACGCCTCACCGCCCCAACTGTTCATAAGCGGACACTCTCATATATTAAAGGTGAAATACGACCGGACGCTCAATCTCTTGCACATCAATCCCGGGGCTGCAGGGCTGCAGGGCTGGCACAAAGAGCGCACTCTCGTGAGACTGACCATAGACGGGAACAAGTTTTCCGACTGTGAGGTGATAACTTTAGGCCGTGAAAAGGAGGAATGAAGCCAATGGCAAACGAATCGAAAGCAACTGTGCGCCTGGCGATAGTGGCAATGTGCGCCTTGGGCTGCCTCGCCATTGAGGCGGTGGCCTATGCATTGGGCTGGACAAAGACCCTCGGCGAGTCGCTGCTCAACTGGATTGCCTATTCGGCAGTGACCTCCATAGTGGTCATCACGCTGACCAAAAGGAAAAGAAACAAGAACGATAACCCTTAAACAAAAACGATGGATATGAAGACCTATTTAGTGACAGGAGCCGCAGGCTTCATCGGAGCAAACTACATAAAGTATCTGCTCCACAGGAAATACAAGGACGAAGACATTCGTGTGATTGTGCTTGACTTGCTCACTTATGCCGGCAATCTCGGAACGATAAAGGACGATATCGACGGCGAAAGGTGCGTCTTTGTGCGTGGAGACATACGCGACAGGCAACTGGCCGACAAGCTTTTTGCAGAGAACGACATTGACTATGTGGTCAATTTCGCCGCAGAGAGCCATGTTGACCGTTCCATTGAGACTCCCCAGCTGTTTCTTGAGACCAACATCCTTGGCACACAGAACCTGCTCGACGCTGCACGCCGCGCTTGGGTGACAGGCAAGGACGACAAGGGATACCCCGTTTGGAAAGAGGGCAAGCGTTTCCATCAGGTGTCAACCGATGAGGTGTATGGCTCGCTTGGCAGCGAGGGCTACTTCACAGAGCTCACTCCGTTGTGCCCCCACAGCCCTTACAGTGCGTCGAAGACTGGCGCTGACCTGATAGTAAAGGCTTATCACGACACTTATCACGCTCCTGTAACAATCACTCGTTGTTCCAACAACTACGGTCCTTATCATTTCCCCGAGAAACTCATACCATTAATCATCAACAACATTCTTGACGGCAAGCAGCTTCCCGTCTATGGCAAGGGCGACAACATTCGCGACTGGCTCTATGTGGAGGACCACTGCAAGGCCATTGACCTCGTGGTGAGAAACGGACGTGAGGGTGAGGTGTACAATGTGGGTGGCCACAACGAGATGACCAACATAGACATTGTAAGGCTGACCATAAAGACCATACACGACATGATGGAAGCCGACAAAGACTTGCGCCATGTGCTCCGCAAACAGGAAAGGGACGCCAACGGCGACATCTCTATAGACTGGATAAACGACAGTCTTATAACATTCGTGGCCGATCGCCTCGGACACGACCAGCGCTACGCCATTGACCCATCCAAGATAAAGGCCGAACTGGGATGGTATCCTGAAACGAAGTTTGCCGACGGTATAGTGAAGACCATACGTTGGAACCTTGAAAACCAAGACTGGATAAAGGATGTGACGAGCGGTGACTATCAGAAGTACTACGAAATGATGTACGGCAATCGATAACGTCAGGCCAAAGCATGGACATTACCAAGGAACTCAACACCGTGCTTGTGGAGATGGGGCTTAACCCGGAATCCTTCGACCACGGAAAGGAGCACCGCATGGAGCATCTGCTCGACTTGCTAAGTCCGGACGATGCCAAGGCCGTGGTGCAATACTACGGACTGTTCGCCACTCCGAGGCTCTCGCTGCACGAGTTGGCCAAGGCAAATGGACTGGACGACGAGGACATGATGGCTGCTCTGGACACGTGCATACGCCGCATTGCTGTGTCGCCTGAGTGGCAAATGATGAAGACGGAGTTCATCAGTCGGTGCTGATGACTCTATATTATATAATGTATAAGACAACAAAATGAAGAAGATACTATTGTTAGGCTCAGGCGAACTGGGCAAAGAGTTTGTCATAGCAGCCAAGAGAGCAGGCCAATATGTTGTGGCTTGCGACCGTTACGCAGGTGCTCCCGCCATGCAGGTGGCCGACGAGTGCGAGGTGTTCAGTATGCTTGACGGAGACAAACTGGACGAAGTGGTGCGCAAGCATCGTCCCGACATAATCGTGCCGGAGATAGAAGCCATACGCACCGAACGACTTTTCGACTATGAAAAAGCCGGCATACAGGTTGTGCCGAGTGCAAGGGCGGTGAACTACACCATGAACCGCAAGGCCATACGTGACCTCGCCGCCAAGGAACTGGGCTTGCGCACTGCTCGATACCACTATGCCAAGACTTTGGAAGAGATGCGTGAGGCCGCATCAGGCATAGGTTTCCCGTGTGTGATAAAGCCTCTCATGTCGTCTTCAGGTCACGGACAGAGTGTGGTGAAGGCCGAGAGCGAACTCGAAAAGGCGTTCAATGAGGCAATGGAAGGTAGCCGTGGCGATGTGAAAGAGATAATAGTGGAGGAGTTCATCCACTTCGACAGCGAGTTCACTCTACTCACTGTCACACAGAAGAATGGTCCCACGCTGTTCTGTCCGCCCATCGGACATGTGCAGAAAGGCGGTGACTACCGCGAGAGCTGGCAGCCTTTCGCCATGCCTGCCGACGCGTTGCAGAAGGCACAGGACATGGCTACTAAGGTGACCAACGCACTTACTGGTGCGGGCATATGGGGCGTGGAGTTCTTCCTTACCAAAGAGGGAGAGGTTATCTTCTCGGAACTCTCACCGAGACCGCACGACACAGGCATGGTTACGCTCGGACACACCACCAACCTCAGTGAGTTTGAGCTTCATTTCCGCGCTGTCATGGGACTGCCCATAGCAGGCATTCACTTGGAGCACGCTGGGGCGAGTGCCGTTGTCTTGGCCAAAGAAGACTCAGAAAGTCAACCGGAGTATAACCTTGCCGACGCTTTGAAGGAAGACTACACTCGAGTTCGCATATTCGGAAAGCCCGAACAGCACATTGGAAGACGCATGGGCGTGGTGCTTTGTTACGGCGACGCTGATGCCGACACAACAGCTCTGAGGGGCAAGGCCAAGCGACTGGCTGCAGGAATACTTTAGGAAAGGGACGCAAACCACGGATATGCTCGGAACAATAATAGATTTTCCAAAGATTGCCGACCCGCGCGGCAATCTCACGGTGGCAGAGAACTTGGTGAACATTCCTTTCAATGTGGCCCGCACCTATTGGGTCTATGATGTGCCTGCCGGCGAGTGTCGCGGAGGCCATGCCCACAAGCAGTGCCGCGAGATTATCATAGCCTTGAGCGGAAGCTTTGAGGTGACACTGACCAACGACAAGGAGAAGACAACCTATCTTCTAAACCACCCATACCAAGGTTTGCTTGTGGAAACGGACACTTGGCGCACGCTCGACGACTTCTCGGCAGGGACAGTGTGCCTCGTGTTGGCTTCCGAACCGTTCAGCGAGGAAGATTACATACGCGACTTCGACGACTACATTGCATATATAAAGGCGAAAAACGCCAATGGTGGCTCGGCTGAATAAAGCAGTAAAGGAAAGCATAAGGGAGTTTGGCAATGGAAGAGTTCAGCATCAAGCGATATTCACCTGAATGCAAAAACGCATGGAACGCCTTTGTGGTTGGGTCGAAAAACGGCACTTTCCTCTTCGACCGCAACTACATGGACTACCACGCCGACCGCTTCAGTGACTTCTCGCTCATGTTCTATCTTAAGGACAGACTCTATGCTGTGCTTCCGGCCAACAAAGACGGTGACGTGCTGGTGAGCCACGGGGGACTGACCTATGGCGGGCTTGTCACAGACACCACGGCGACAGCTCTTGGTGTGGTGCAACTGTTCAACCAACTGATTGCTTACCTTACAGAACAAGGTTTCACTCGTTTCATCTACAAGGCAGTGCCGTGGATTTACCACCGCTATCCCGCCGAAGAAGACCTCTACGCCATATTCCGCACAGGCCGTGCACGGTTGTTGGGCCGTGACATATCATCAACGATAATGCTTTCGCATCCGCTGAAATGGCACCGCGACCGCCGCTACGGCATAAACCGCTGCCGCAACAATGGGGTGACGGTGGAAAGGAGTGAAGACTATGCTGCCTTTTGGAAAGTGCTCGACGGCAATCTCATGGCCACCTATGGCGTGCATCCGGTGCATAGCCTTGACGAGATGCTTCTGCTCAAGAAACGTTTTCCGCGCAACATCATGCTTTACACTGCCCTTAAAGACGGTGAGGTGCTGGGTGGCACCGTGCTCTACCTTACCCCGAAAACTGTGCATGCACAGTACATATCGGCCAGTCCGGAGGGCAAGCACCTGAGGGTTATAGATGCCATCTACGACCGAATACTCCATCAGGACTTCGCCTTGTGCCCCATTTTCGACTTCGGCAAATCGACAGAAGACCATGGACATGTGCTCAACGACTCGCTCATCTATCAGAAAGAGGGTTTCGGAGCGCGCGGGGTGTGCTATGACACTTACGAGATAGTGCTTGGCCAATAGGAAACAGATGATAGTGCGCAGAAAAGCTAAAGCATAGCTTTAGAGGTGCTAAACAGCATCTTTACGAACGCTAAAGCATATCTTTAGGATTGCTAAACGATATCGGTACAAATACTAAAGGTGACCTTCGCACGTGCTGGAGGTCACCTTTATACATTACGTGGCTATATGCTTGACTGGAGGAATATAGTCACAGTCGTCGGTTAAGCGCCGATTAATAGTTTTCGGCCCTTACCTGGAAGTAGCTTTGCGGATGGTCGCACACTGGGCACACCTCAGGAGCAGTCTTGCCAATGACGATGTGTCCGCAGTTAGCGCACTGCCAAACAGCATCACCATCCTTTGAGAACACCTTCTTGTCGCGCACGTTCTTGAGCAGTTTGCGGTAGCGCTCTTCGTGCTCTTTCTCTATAGCTGCCACTCCAGCAAACTTTTCAGCTATTTCGAAGAAACCCTCTTCGCGTGCCTCGCGCGCCATGCGCTCATACATGTCGGTCCACTCGAAGTTCTCACCATCGGCAGCAGCCTCAAGGTTGGCCTCGGTACCTGGCACAGCACCGCCGTTCAAACACTTGAACCACAATTTAGCATGCTCCTTCTCATTGTTGGCCGTCTCCTCAAAGATGGAAGCTATCTGCACGTAGCCGTCCTTCTTGGCTTTCGATGCGAAATAGCTGTATTTGTTGCGTGCCATCGACTCTCCTGCGAAAGCCTCAAGCAGGTTCTTCTCGGTCTTGGAGCCTTTCAGCTCCTTAGGTTCTGCCTTTTTGAACTTGTCTGCTGGAGCATTGCACTTCGGGCACTTCTCCGGAGCCTCGTTTCCTTCGTGGACGTAGCCACATACTGTACATACAAACTTTGCCATAATAATAGTTGTTTAGTTTATAATGAGTAAAAAAATGGTTTTGTCAAGCCTCCTCTGCTGAACACTCACGGCACACGCCCTTGTAGTAGAGCTGTACTTCGTCAATGACATTGCCTTCAATCGTTTTGTGGCCTTTCTTTATCATCGGAGCCTTTTCGCCCATCAGGTCGAATATGCGTCCGCATTTGCGGCACATGAAGTGAACGTGCGGCGTGGTGTTGCCGTCGTAGCACACGCGGTGCTCATCCACAGTAATCATTTGCGCCACTTTGCGCTCCGAAAACATGCGCAGGGTGTTATAGACAGTGGTCTTGCTTAGTGTAGGAATGTCTTCGTTGAGCGATTTGTGCACGTCCTCCACCGTTGGATGGTCGTGTCGAGATATGAGTTGGCCGAGTATAGCCACCCTTTGCACTGAAGGCTTTAGCCCACAAGCGTTGAGTCTTATAGTAGCTTCTTTCTCTTCGTCAGTCATCTTTGTTCTTTTCTCTTTGTTGTTGTCCTTTGCTTCGACAATACATTCAAGCGGCATTGTTGCTTGTTTGCCATAGCCTAAGTG
>CAVHDN010000137.1:0-6156 GCA_963634315.1 Flexilinea sp.
AGTGTGTGGGCATCATCACTTGGATGCACACCTTCTCACCCGCCAAGATGTGGATAAAGGGTCTGCAGGCCCTCAAGAAGCCTTTGCTCCACTTCCACACTCAGTATAACGCCGAGTTGCCATGGAACTCCATCGACATGGACTTCATGAACCTCAACCAGTCGGCTCACGGCGACATCGAGTTCGGCCACATCTGCACCCGCATGCGTGTAGCCAGAAAGGTGGTTGTAGGCTATTGGAAGAGCGAAGAGGCACAGAAGCAAATCGCCACTTGGGCTCGCGTGGCTGCTGCCGTCGCTGACGCTCACAACGTGCGCTGCCTGATGTTCGGTATGAACATGAACAACGTGGCCGTTACCGACGGTGACCGTGTAGAGTTTGAGCAGCGTCTGGGCTACCACGTGGACTACTATCCTGTTTCTTCACTCATGGAGTACTACAAGAAGGTTACCGACGAAGAAGCTGACGCACTCGTCGAGGAATACAAGAAAGAGTACACCATCAAGATTGACGAGTCGGGCGAAGAGGTTTACTGGGAGAAGGTCAAGAACTCTGCCAAGGCTGAGATTGCTCTGCGCCGCGTACTGAAGGACGAGGGAGCCATTGCCTTCACCACCAACTTCGACGACCTTGGCGATGCCGACGTCAACGACCCCAACTTCTGTGGCTTCGACCAGATACCTGGTCTTGCTTCACAGCGCTTGATGGCCGAGGGCTACGGCTTCGGTGCCGAAGGTGACTGGAAGACGGCTTGTCTCTATCGCACGCTTTGGGTGATGAACCAAGGTTTGGAGAAGGGCTGCTCGTTCCTCGAGGACTACACGCTCAACTTCGCCGAGGGTCAGACATCAAGCCTGCAGAGCCACATGCTTGAGGTTTGTCCGCTGATTGCATCCGACAAGCCAAAACTCGAGGTTCACTTCCTCGGCATCGGTATCCGCAAGTCGCAGACCGCCCGTCTCGTGTTCACCTCTAAGACAGGCAAGGGTATCAAGGCTACTGTCGTAGATCTCGGCAACCGCTTCCGCCTCATAGCAAGTGAAGTAGAGTGCATCGAGCCGCAGCCTATGCCGAAGCTGCCCGTGGCTTCTGCCCTTTGGGTGCCCCAGCCCTCGTTTGAGATTGGTGCCGGTGCTTGGATTCTCGCCGGTGGTACACACCACAGTGCGTTCTCTTATGACATCACGGCTGACTACTGGGAGGACTTCTGCGAGATACTTGGCATCGAGTTTGTCAACATCGACAAAAACACCTCTATCCGCACCTTCAAGGAGCAACTCCGCAACAACGAGATTTACTACATGCTCAACAAAGCATTGAAGTAACCGATATTTTCCGGTGGAGAGTAGAGACTGTGGCAATGTGAGCTTTCACTTGCCGCAAGACAAAGGACAGTCACGCCCATATCGAGCATGTCTTTGTCAAAGTCTCTACTCCCCACTCTTGTCACACCTAACTAAAACGACACAGGAAATGAGTTTAGACGCAAAAACGACCATTGAGTCAGGCAAGGCCATATTAGGCGTGGAGTTTGGCTCAACGAGAATAAAGGCTGTCTTGATAGACCAAGACAACAACCCCATAGCCCAAGGAAGCCATGAGTGGGAGAACCAGTTGGAGGATGGCCTTTGGACCTACAGCATCGAGGCCATCTGGAACGGTCTGCAGAATTGTTATGCCGACTTGCGAGCCAACGTGAAGAAGCAGTATGACACAGAAATCGAGATATTGGCGGCCATTGGCATAAGTGCAATGATGCACGGATACATGGCATTCAACACCGATGAGGAAATACTTGTGCCTTTCAGAACCTGGCGAAACACCAACACTGCCCAAGCAGCAGCAGAGCTGTCGTCGCTCTTCAACTACAACATACCCTTGAGATGGAGCATTTCTCATCTCTATCAGGCCATTCTCAACAAAGAGGAGCATGTGAACGACATAGACTATCTGACCACTCTCGCCGGCTACATACACTGGCAGATAACCGGCAACAAGGTTCTCGGCATAGGCGACGCGTCGGGCATGCTGCCTATAGATCCTGCCACAAAGGACTATTCAGCCACAATGGTGGACAAGTTCAACCAACTGGTAGCTCCTTATGGTTTCGGTTGGAGTCTGTTAGATATACTCCCGAAGGTGCTTAATGCCGGAGATAACGCAGGCTTCCTCACCGAAGAGGGTGCAAAGAGGATAGACATCTCAGGTCATTTGAAGCCAGGCATTCCCGTTTGCCCGCCCGAAGGCGATGCAGGAACAGGAATGGTGGCAACCAATGCTGTGAGGCAGCGTACAGGCAACGTGTCGGCTGGCACCTCATCTTTCTCTATGATAGTACTGGAGAAGGAACTCTCCAAGCCCTACGAGATGATAGACATGGTGACCACGCCCGACGGTAGTCTTGTGGCAATGGTTCACTGCAACAACTGCACATCCGACCTTAACGCATGGGTTGAACTTTTCAAGGAATACCAAGAGCTTCTTGGCGTGCCCGTTGACATGAACGAGGTGTATGGAAAGCTCTACAACAATGCGCTCAAAGGCGATGCCGACTGCGGAGGCCTCATCTCCTACAACTACATTTCGGGAGAGCCTGTGACGGGATTGGCCGAGGGAAGACCGCTGTTTGTGCGCTCTGCCAACGACAAGTTCAACCTTGCCAACTTCATGCGCGCCAACTTGTACGCTTCTGTTGGAGTGTTGAAGATAGGCAATGACATCCTTTTCAATGAGGAAAAGATAAAAGTGGACAAGATTACCGGCCACGGCGGACTATTCAAGACCAAGGGCGTAGGCCAAAGGATACTTGCCGCAGCCATCAACTCCCCCATATCCGTCATGGAAACAGCTGGCGAAGGTGGAGCATGGGGCATAGCCTTGCTCGGTTCCTACTTGGTGAACAACCCCAAGGGACTTTCTCTCGCTGACTTCCTCGACGAGATAGTCTTCGCAGGCCAGTCGGGCGTGGAGGTTGCTCCCACCGCAGAGGACGTGAAAGGCTTCAACAAGTACATCGAGAACTACAAGAAGTGTCTGCCCATTGAAGAAACGGCAGTGCAACTCAAAAAGTAACAAGCAGCAAAGTGCCGGTTTGCCGTCGGTGGACCGGCACTTCAGCCTGCTAATTTCATGGAAAAAGAAAACCAGCCCAGCAACCACTCGAAAAATCATAAGCAAAAGAACCATTTCGGCTAACACTTTAATGAATAGAGACCGCTACAATGTCAATGCTTAACCTCGGCAAGGGCTTATTGTTTCGGATTGAGAAGAGCATGTTTACGGAGTCTAAACGGCACCTTTACAAGTGCTAAAGGATAGCTATAGACTTAATGTAAAAATGCTATTCATATGGAATAGAATACAGCGTGGCTCTGCGACAATACTTAGATTTCTGAGAACAAGAAAGGTTGTCATGGCATAACCATATAAATTAACAAGCATAAGTCCATATTACACAACAAATAAACGACAAGATGAAAAGACTACTCACTACTCTGACAGTCACAACGGCTTTGTCATTGGCAGCAATGGCCGACAACGCCACACTAACCATACATGCCGACAAGGGCAACCAAAAGATTTACAAAGAGATATACGGACAGTTTGCCGAACACCTCGGCTCGTGTATATACGGCGGATTGTGGGTAGGCGAAGACTCTGCCATACCCAACATCAACGGCTACCGCAAGGATGTGTTCAATGCCCTTAAGGCATTGCAAGTACCTGTGTTGCGCTGGCCCGGAGGCTGTTTTGCCGACGAATACCACTGGATGGACGGCATCGGTCCCAAGGACCAACGGCCCAAGATGCAGAACAACAACTGGGGCGGAACCATCGAAGACAACTCTTTCGGCACACATGAATTTCTCAACCTGTGCGAGATGTTGGGATGCGAACCCTACATTAGTGGCAATGTTGGTAGCGGCACCGTGGAGGAACTTGCCAAATGGGTGGAGTATATGACTTCCGACGGTGACACGCCAATGGCAAAACTTCGCCGTCAGAACGGCCGCGACAAGGCGTGGAAGGTGAAGTTTCTCGGCGTAGGCAATGAGAGTTGGGGATGTGGAGGCAACATGCGTCCCGAATACTATTCCGACCTTTTCCGCCGCTATTCAGTATATTGCCGCAACTACGACGGCAACAACCTCTATAAGATAGCCAGTGGAGCGAGTGACTACGACTACAACTGGACGAAGGTGCTCATGAACAATGTGGGGAACCGCATGAACGGACTGTCGCTCCACTATTACACCGTGACGGGTTGGAGTGGAAGCAAAGGCTCGGCCACTAAGTTCAACAAAGACGACTACTACTGGACCATGGGCAAGTGTCTTGAGATAGAGAATGTGATAAACTGCCACTCCAAACTCATGGACGAGAAAGACCCGAAGAAGCAGATAGGACTCTTGGTCGATGAGTGGGGCACATGGTGGGACGAGGAGCCCGGTACTATTAGTGGACATCTCTACCAACAGAACTCCATGCGTGACGCTTTTGTTGCCGCCCTGTCGCTCAATGTGTTCCACCGTCATACCGACCGTGTGCGCATGGCCAACATTGCACAAGTGGTAAACGTTCTTCAGTCGATGATATTGACCGACCAAAAGGGAACGGGCCATATGGTTCTCACTCCCACATATCACGTGTTTGAGATGTACAAGGGATTTCAGGAAGCCACCTATCTGCCCATGGACGTAAAGTGCGACAGTATGCAAGTGCGTGGCGACAAGCATGCCAAAGGCGGCCGCAACATACCTCTGCTAAGCACCTCTGCGGCAAAGCGTACTGACGGAACAATCATTGTGTCCTTGGCCAATGTTGATATAGACAATGAGCAAACCGTTGAGATAAACGTTGATGGGGCTTCGCCAAAGAACGTGGAAGGACGCATTCTTACATGCAAAGCCGTCACCGACTACAACGATTTTGACCATCCAAACAACATTGCACCCACTGCTTTTAAAGGAATGAAACTGAAAAAAGACAAGCTAACAGTCAAAGTTCCTGCAAAATCAATAGTGGTTATCAACATAAAGTAGTATTTTTGTAACTGTTTATGAGAAAATCGACTATCATTACCATAGCGTGCGCAGTCTGTCTAACGACAGGCTATGCACGCTCTACTCAGAAAGCAGACACAAAGTATGCCGGAAACATCTTAGCATATTTCGAAGGCTCCCTGCGCTTCGAAGACGGTAATCCGCAATCCCACGAAGAAAACACAGTTAAGGAATGGAGCGGCAACCCCATACTGCCAGGCTGGCATGCTGACCCTGAGATACTCTACTCCAACAAGACAGGACGCTACTACATATACTCCACAACCGATGGTCATCCAGGGTGGGGTGGATGGTATTTCACATGTTACTCGTCCGACAATCTCGTTGACTGGGAATATGAAGGTATTGCGCTCGACGTTTGCAGAGACACTAAATGGGGCACAGGCAACGCATGGGCTCCGGCCATTGTGGAGAAGAACGTTAAAGGGAAATACAAGTACTACTTTTACTACAGCGCAAACACTGGCACACGAAAGGCCATAGGCGTGGCAGTGGCCGACGACCCAACCGGTCCGTTCGTCGACTTTGGCCGTCCCATAATAGACAAGCGGCCTGCTGGACAGAAGAACGGACAGCAGATAGATGTGGACGTGTTCTCTGACCCTGATACAGGGAAGAACTACCTCTATTGGGGCAACGGCTACATGGCCGGGGCTGTGCTCAACGACGACATGACGAGCATAGACACCACAACGATAGTGCGCATGACACCTAATGGCGGTACACTCGCCGACTATAGATATAGAGAAGCCCCCTACGTGTTCAAGCGCAACGGACTCTACTACTTCCTTTGGAGCGTTGACGACACCGGTGCGGCCAACTATCATGTGGCCTATGGCACGAGCAAGTCGCCGCTTGGACCTATTGAAGTGGCCAAAGAGCCTGTGATACTCATACAGGAACCAAACAGCGAGATATACGGCACAGCCCACAACAGTGTGCTCCAAATACCGGGAACCGACGAGTGGTACTTCGTATATCACCGCATAAACAAGTACTATCTGCCTAAATCTGAGGGTCCAGGCTATCATCGTGAGGTGTGCATCGACAAGATGCAGTTCAACGGCGACGGCACTATAAGACGCACCATACC
>CAVHDN010000138.1:0-6136 GCA_963634315.1 Flexilinea sp.
GAAATCTGCACCTACTACACTGCGCAGTCATCGGGCTTGCTAGTAGGAGCATTTCTCCGAAATGCGACCCAGAAGGTTCCAAGAGGACTAACGAAACGGGGCGTGAATAGTAGGAGCATTTCTCCGAACTGAAAGTCGGCGTCCGAAGGGAAAGCCAAGTGCGACCTTGTGTGCGAGGGTGCAGCTTGGAAATCTGCACCTACTACACTGCGCAGTCATCGGGCTTGCTAGTAGGAGCATTTCTCCGAAATGCGACCCTCTTGCGCTAGGGGGTGCATCTTGGAAATCTGCACCTACTACACTGGAGTTAGTCTTTATAAGCAGGGTTTTGGTCGGCCTCAAGAAGTGGGTTTACATCCACCTCACTCTGGTAGAACGGCAGATAGAGGTTGTTGGTGGATGCCATGCGGGCTATGGCATCCTGTCCGCCTGTGTCGTATTTCCTCAGCAGATAGGTGTTGCGCAGGGTGCGCATGGCCTGTGTGGGGTTGTCGCTGTGGCGCACCATGCGCACAAGGTCGTACCACCGTTTGCCCTCGAACATCAGCTCGCGTTGCCGCTCCTCAAGTATCTGTTCCTTGATGGTTGTCTGGTCGTAGGTCAGCTTGGTCTGTCCTCCGCACGCACGTTCGTTCACGGCCTCCACCAGTGAGAAAGCCTCTTGACAGTTGGTCTCGCCGCCAAGATAAGCCAAAGCTTCGGCGCGCATGAGCATGATGTCGGTCAGACGATAGACTATCCAGTTGGGATAGGTGGTGCGCAGTGCGCCTGTGTTAGTGTTTGCATACGACATGCGGTATTTGAGAATGTAGTAGCTCTGTGCCGCAGTCTCTCCGTCATAGCCGGTGTTCTCATACAGGCGCGTGTCCGTCTTGTCGCTAAACAGTTCGCCCACGGTCGTCGTGAGATAGGCTGCCGTGTTCAGTTGACCGCTACCCACGTCGGTGAGCCCTCCATAGAACATCGTCAGACCTGCGTTAGAGATGTTGTTCTCTGCGTCGTACTGCATCTCGAAAATGCTCTCGAAAGAGTTTCCGTCTATGAATATGCGGTTGTAGGCATCGTGAGAGCCGGTCTGTCCCTGTATGAGGGGATAGCCCTCATAGAGAGAGATGTCGCCATTCTGCATGTAACTGTTGTAGTTGCCGCTCTGCATGTCGGAAAGTTGACTTTGGTATTCGGCCACTTTTTCGTCCATGATTTCCTTGCACAAGTCGGCACATCGCCGGTAGTCGCCTTTCCAAAGATAAACGTCGCCTAAGAGGGCCTTTTGCCGATTGTTTGTTGAACCTGCCCTTGCGCTGCGCTGTGTCATCGAAGTAGCTGGCCGACCAGATGTGTTGTCCGGCCCACTGGAGGTCGTCGATTATCTGTGCCATTATTGTGTCTTCCGATGCTGCCGCCACCTTGAAGTCTTCATCGTTGCCAATGGATGCGTTCAGCACGAGCGGCACCTTCTGAAACGTGCGCACCAGCTGGAAGTAGCAAAAGGCGCGTATGCATCGGGCTGCCGCCGAAGTGATGGTGCCGCTGGGAAGCAGGTAGCTGCTCACGCTCTGCGAGCTTGATGTGCCAGTGTTCATCTCCCCTTGGAGCATGAAGCGCATGGTGTGATCGCGGTTCTTGAGCTTGGGTATGAATACCAAGCGGTGGCGTGTCATGAAGCCCACACTCTTGTCGAACGCCGAGGTGGAGGAGTTGACTCCGCCCTCGTTTTGCCGCCAACTGGTCGATAGAAGCTCCCACGGATAGTAGCTGTCGTTGTAGTTGTTGAGTATACTAAGAACCACCGTGGCCGTGTAGTTTAGCTGCGTCTTGTCGTCATCGGCCCCCAACAGGCGGTAGAGGAAGTCAAACTGCGGCACCACATTGTAGTTGCGTGCTTCTTTCTTGGCCTTGCAGGCCGAAGCCACAGGGTTTACGAGGCTACGTTGTGAGGCAAACTCGTCAACGTCGCCTGAATAGGCTTCCTGAAATTTCGGAATCTTATAGTAGGTGCCAAGGGAGTTGCCATAGGCATCTTCGTCATAGACGGCGAGGTTGGGCATCTTCTTGTAGGCAATGCTGAGCAGATTGTCGTGGTTCTGCTTGTTGTCGGTATAGGTCAAGGAGAAGTTGCTCGATATCTTTATCTTCTCGCTCACGAAGTAGTCGAGGGCCATGCGCATGGAGAAGCGGTCGAACCTCTGGGCTATCACACTGCCCACCTGATGGTCGTAGCCAGTGGATATGCGATAGTTGGCCTTCTCACCGCCGCCGGCTATCGACAGGTGATGGGTTTGGAAGAGTCCAAACTGTGTCACGCACCCACGCCAGTCGGTGTTGTTGTTGAACTGCTCATATTCCGTATAGCTCGGGTCATAATTGAGCATGGGCTGGTTGTCGGGGTTCTGTGTGGTGTTGAAGAGCTCCTCTTTCATCAGCATGGTGTATTGGTCGCCGCTAAGCATGTCGTAGCCCTTGGGCTGGTAGGTGCCCTTTAGGCGCAGACTGTAGCTTATGCGTGGTTTGCCGCGTGTGCCACGTTTGGTCACTATGCTTATCACACCATTGGCGCCTCGCGCTCCCCATATGGCTGTGGCAGCGGCATCCTTCAGCACGGATATGCTCTCTATATCTTCTGGGTTGATGGAAAGCAGTTCGGAGAATTTCTCGTCGGTCATCGAACTGTAGTCTATGTCATCGTTGGCATCGGTTTCGAAGATGTTGCCATCGACGACAATGAGCGGTTCGGCATTGCCGTATATGGTTGACACGCCACGCAGACGCATGGTCGTGCCGGAACCAAGGTTGCCTGAGTTGTTTGTCACTCCAAGTCCTGCAATGCGCCCTTGCAATGCCTCATCGACGGAGGTGAACGACAGTCCCTCAAACTCCTTCATGGAAATGGTCTGTTGGGCGAAGCTCTGCTCATGTTCGGGAATGTCCATGCCGCCAGTGGCCACGTGGGTCTTGCCTTTCACCACCACTTCTTTAAGTGTGGTGTTGCTTTCGAGCATCACCGTGAACGATGTCTGGCTGCCTATGGGCATGGTGACGGCCTTGTAGCCCACAAAGCTGAAGCGCAGCCGGTCCTTGGTGTTTCTCACCCTTAGGGAGAAATGACCGCCCGAGTCGGTTATGGTGGCCTCTATCACACGGTTGTTCTTGTCCATCTCGCACACCTGTACGCCCATCATCTCGCCCATGGCGTCTTTGACGGTTCCCGATACTATGTGTCCGCTTGTCTGGGCATGTCCTATACAGGCCATTACGGCCAACAGCAATGTAAGGCATAGCCTCTTCATGTCTCTTATTGTTTTCATGTTAATAGGTGGGTTCTAAATAAATCTGACGCTATTGCCCCATGCACAAGCATTCTTCATCGTAGAATAGCGGCTCGTCGATGGCGTGCACCACTGCCCAGCTGCTTGTGTTGATGTTGCCTGAGGCGTTCTTTGCACTGAGCGAATACTCTCTCACAATCTGATTGTAAGCATTGGCCTTCGTGGTGACGACCTTTGCGCTGCTGGCCCACGACGGTGCGTAGGCACCAGTGAGTCTTATGCCCTCCGTTCCATTATCTACCTTGAGCGTGTAGCTCATGCCCTCCTGTTCGCCGCTCAGGTGCAGGGCAGCAGTTTCGTAGGTGCCGCTCTTGTCGTCACCGCCAACAAACACAGAGTAGTCTTGCAGGTGGTATTTCAGGAAATTAATAACTTTTTGGGTGTAGTCGCGTTTGAGCTTGGCCACGTCAACGTCGGTGCCGGCATATTTCTCGTCGAGCTTGTTTATGTCGCTCCACCGGGGTAAACCGTGGGCGAAAGCTTTCTCCATGGCTTCGTTGGTGGGCACATACACGGTGTATTGGAAAGAGTTGAAGCTCTTCACTGTGGTGTTGTCGTCGTTCAGTGTATAGATGCCGCTGGTGTGCTTTATGATGGAATAGAGGTTTTGTTCGTTTGTGGTCCACTCCTCGTTGCCCAACAGCAGTTCGTAGAATTCGCTGAAGTCGGCATTGCGCGAGAGCACGTCCATCAATGTCTGGAAGGTGGGCTGCACCATGCGATCTATCATGTAGTAGCGGCCGTTGTCCTTCTGCACACATTCCGTCGCTGCCATGAACTCACCGGAGAACTGGTCTTCTACTTGCGTGCCTGCTGCGCTGCCCTTTATGCGGATGCTGCCGTCGGTCTTGGTGAGGAAGTATTGAGTCTGACCGTTTATGACGTTTGTGCCATAAACGTCGCGGGGAATGATGCAGAAGTTGAGCAAGTCCTTCAGACGGTTCTCCACCACGCTGTTCACTGTGTATGTGCCGTCGCCGTTGGCTGTGCTGCCGAGCATCTTCATGTCGTTGTCGGTGCAACCGTCAAAGCCACTGCGGTTCTTGTCGTACTTGAAGGAATAGGCCTGTACGGTCTGCGTCTTCTCGTCGTAGTAGAACTTGAACCAACGAGGGTCATTGCTGCCGTAGCTCACTGGGTCAATGTATCGCTCCATGGCCTTGTCAGTGAGTATGAGAAAGTCGTAATAGGACACCATGGAGAGCAGATATGGGCGGAACTCAAGGTTCTGTATGGCCCAGTGCATTATTTTCATGTTGTCGTCAACCAATGTCGGGGCCATGACGCTGCGGAATGTGGCAGGTGCATAGACCTTGTCCATGACATAGACCGCGCCATTGTCGCACACGGCGGTGCCTTGGTTGCTTATGTCTGTGGCGCTGAGTCCAATGGGGTCCTTGGCGTCATCGAGCACACTGCCGAAATGACTCGGCAGGGAGTTGAGAAAGGAGTACTGCATGTGGTTGTTCAGCAGCTCCACAAGCACGTTGTCGGGCACGTTCTCAAAAGGCTCGCCGGGATAGCGCGTGCGGAGAAATGCTCCGTCGTCGCTGTTCCAGTAGCAGGTGAGTGCCTCGTCGGTTGGGGCAAAGATGGCTCCCATGTCGGTGCCTTCGCTGACACCACTCTCAACGTAGTCGTGGGCGGCGGGGTCAAACTTGAGTGTGGCCTCCACTGGTTCTCCATCATAGGCGGCAAGGCCATTGCCGTCGGCATCCTGCCAGAAGTAATGGCGCTCATAGATGGAGTCGCCGCCGGCGAGAGGACCATAGAGGTTCTGTCCTTCATATTGGTTGTAGAGACGTTGGTACTCGCTGGCTATGTCGGGGACGGAGAATGGGGCTGAGAAGCGGTCGAGCAATGAGGAGAAGAGCGTGGTGTGGCCGTTGGTCTTCAGATAGGTGGCCATGTCGGGCAGAGGCACGGTCACATCGCTCATGACGTTGATGTAGCCGTTTTGACATACTACATTCTGTTCCTTCACTTTTATATTATTTATATATACGTCGTTGTTGCCAAAATCGGTGCCGCCAAACAAATAGGCAAAGTCCCGCTTGGTCATGTCCTTTGTGTTCATCTGCCGCCAGATGAAGTGTACCATCGGCCGCGTGCCATTGTCTATCAAGTTGTAGGCAGTCTGATTTTTGTTGCGCAGACGGCTCCACCAGTCGTGGCTTGGCCCCGCTTCGGGAAAGTCGGCCGAGCCTACTGCGGGGATGGAGTCATAGACAGTCCATCTGGTGTTGGTGCGCCTCATTATCTGTCCTTTGCTCACGCCGTCGCTGCCAGGTTGGTTGGTAAGCATGTCGAGCACGTAGGCATGTCGAGCATGGAGGCATTGAACAACAGTTTCTTCATGGCAGGCGAGAGACTGTGCTCATCCACACCGTTCTTCTCGAACCATGCACGGTAGGCGTCGTCGTCGGCCACAAACACAGTCACGCTGCCTGTCTTCCTAAGCAGCTCCGCCTGACCGAGGTCTTCAGCCATGCCGAGATAGATGGAGAAGTTGCCGCGCCGCTGCAACTCGTCGTATATGCTGCCGCCCAACCATGAGGGTGAGTCCCAGTCGTAGTCGTTGCTGCACGAGGAGGTCAGGAGTAGGGCCACGGCAACAAAGATGGCATGCGTCACATTTTTCATTACGTTGCTTAGAGTCATTGTCTATAATGTCTTTAGGTCTTTTAGGTTTACTTGCCGCAAAATTAGACCATTTCCCATAGCTGTCCGTCCCGCTTTTATGCATGATGGGGTTTGAATTGTGCAAAGTGGCTGATGCAAAGAAAAGGGCTGAAGTCCTTGCCGGAACT